>JAKANW010000004.1 GCA_021823555.1 Chloroflexota bacterium | reverse complement strand
AGTTCCGAGCCCGTGGTCCGGGCGCCCCCCCGGCGGACCTCCCGGCGCATCGGCACTCTCATTGCGCTCGCAGTCGTGGGCGCGGCCACGGTCGCGGCTGGGAGTTGCAGCATCACGCTCACGATCATTGGTGCGCGCACGCTTACCGCGACCTACGGGGGTGACGACAACTTCAACGGCAGGGTCCCCGCCGCCGAGTCCCATATCGTTAATAAGTTTGCCACTACCACGACGATCACCTCGGACTCGCCTGACCCATCCGTTGTAGGCCAGGCAGTAACGGTTCAGTACAGTGTCAGCGCAGCCAGCGGCACGCCGGCTGGGAAAGTCTTTGTCAGCGATGGAACGGTTTCCTGCACTGGCACGGTCGCTGCTGGGCAATGCACCCTGACCTTCACCAGCGCGGGCGCCAAGAGCCTGACGGCGACTTATGACGGCGACAGCAACTTCGACGGCAGCACCTCGGCGGCCGAACCGCACACGGTCAGCACGCCGGCCGGCATAACCCTCAGCCCGGTCACGCTCCCGGACGGCACCTATCACACCTACTACAGCCAGCAATTGACCGCCAGCGGCGGGTCCGGGTCCTACACGTTTGGGTACAGTGGCGCGCTGCCCGGCGGCTTGGCTCTGGATACTACCGGGAAGCTGGAGGGTTCGCCGAACGACCCAGGCACCTTTACTTTCACCGTGAATGTGGTGGATAATAATGACAGCAGCCTGACCGGCAGCCAGCAGTATACCCTCGTGATCCAGAAGGCGACCCCGACGGTCACGGTCACCTCCAGCCCGGACCCTTCCACACTTGGAAAGAGCTTTGAGATAACGGCTTCTGCCGGGTTCGGAACTGTATACCCCTACGGCACTTTTGCCTTCTATGTGGACGATGCGGATACTCCCATATCAGGCTGTGAAGCGGTACCGATGGGTACACCCGCAGCAGACTGCTTCGGCGGGGCGGACATCGCCGCTGGCGAGCATACGCTTAAGGTGATCTATACCCCGGCTACCTACTACAGCCCGTATTACAACTCCGCGACCGGGACGGCAACGCACACGGTTGGCTACGAGATCGCCGGGACCCTGTTCAATGATACGAACAATAATGGCATATGGGACGCCGGTGAATCTTCCAACAATGACTGGCTAGAAGTCAAGCTGGACAAGGACTGCGACGGCACAATGGATTATACCGATTCAGATTGGCACCCCGACATATTCGAGTTTCTGAATCTGCTCCCAGGAACCTACTGCCTGAGCGTCAATTCATTCAATTACTACATACAGACTTCCTACAAGGACCCCATCACGCTCGATCAAAATCTAGCGGTTCAGGTTGGCTTGTTCCAACCCGTGCTTGTGTTCAGCCCGGATGTCCTCCCAGATCTCCAGCTCGGTGCTCCTTACAGCCAGCAGATCACCGTATCCGGTGGAACCGCGCCCTACACATTCCACATGGATGCTGATGCGTCAAGGCTGCCAAATGGCATGGCATTCGACGAGGGCACGGCTACCCTCTCTGGCACCCCAACAGAGGTGGGTTCTTTCCATCTCAGCCTGAGTGCACAGGATGCGACGGGAGCGCCCGGGAGCAAATATTATGAGTTCTCGGTCCGGACAGATGGCACATTCGCCTTCACTTCCTCTGTGAACCCATCCGCTGCGGGGGATCCGGTGACCTTCACGCTCAGCGCAACGGGCGATGTAGTGATCCCCGGCTACGGACCTATGCCGCCTGTGGGCACCGTTACCTTCTATGACGATGGGGTGGCAATCCCTGGCTGCTCGGACGTGATTTTGAATTTTGACCCTGTGAATTATATGTTCGGTGATTACCCCGCAGTGTGCACAACCTCAACGCTCCCGGCAGGTTCGCACGTAATCACGGCAGCCTATACGGATTTGACTGGTCTATATAACAATGCGACCCTCACGCTGACGCAGCAGGTCGAAATTGCCGACACCACCGCGCCGGTCATTACCCCACATATCCAGGGCACGCTCGGGCAGAACGGCTGGTACACCAGCGACGTAAACCTAACCTGGGATGTGACTGATCCTGAGTCGGCGATCACTTCCAGCACCGGCTGCGACGACGTCACGATCAACAGCGACCAGGCGGAAACCGCCTATACCTGCGAAGCCACCAGCGCGGGCGGCACAAGCAGCGAAACTGTCTCGATCAAGCGCGATGCCACCCAGCCGGTTGTAGCGGTCACAGGGGTGACCGAGGGCACAACCTATATCCTTGGTGATGTTCCGGCAGCGG
Organism: Chloroflexota bacterium; assembly: GCA_021823555.1. Next base: position 16,065 of record JAKANW010000004.1, on the reverse strand, counting down.
GCTGCTCCACCACTGATGCAACCTCTGGTGTTGGAACCAACGCCGCACTCGGCCTGACGGGAGGCAATTCGCTGGGCGTGGGCAATTTCATCGCCACCTGCGACGGCGCAGTGGATCATGCTGGCAACACCACCGACCCGGTCAGTGTCAACTTCAATGTCACCTTCCTGTTCACCGGCTTCTTCACGCCGGTGGATAACCTGCCTCTGATGAACATCGCCAGGGCCGGACAAGCCATCCCGCTCAAGTTCAGGATCACCGATGCCAACGGCAACCCGGTCACTGATCTGACCGGCGTCATAGTGAACGCGGTCAGCCTATCCTGCTCTGCTGGCACTACCGCCGATCAAATCGAGGAGTATGCATCGGGCAGTTCTGGCTTGCAGAACCTGGGCGATGGCTACTACCAGTGGAACTGGAGGGCACCCAGCACTTATGCCAACTCGTGCAAGACGCTCCGCCTTGATCTTGGCGAGGGCCTGTTCCACACCGCCCTGTTCCAGTTCAAGAAGTAATACATAAATTAAGTTATAACGACAATGAATTGTTGCTGTGGGCTGGGAATTCCAAACCTGGCCCACAGCAATTTTGTTTATAAACCAATCACCCCATCATCAGTTTGGGTCGATATTGTAGCGCCTCTACCAGATGCACAGATTGAATCTCCTCACTCCCCGTCAAATCTGCAATCGTGCGCCCGTTTGAGAACACTTTGCAACTCTGGTTGGAAGTTCTCCTTATAGACAAGCGATCAGGAAGGAACGACGAAGGAAGAGTAAAGGAACAGCGAAGGAATACTAGACTGGTGATATGGGCAGGATATAGCCAGAGCCTGGAACAGCTAGTTTAACATTAACTTGGGACGATACTGCAGCGCTTCTGCTAGGTGGACGGACTGGATTCCTTCACTACCCGCTAGGTCCGCAATCGTGCGTGCAAGCTTGAGGATACGATGATACGCTCGCGCCGACAAGTTGAGCTGGGTCATCGCCGCACGCATCAGGCTTTGACCTTCATCATGCAATTTGCAATACTGCCTGATCTCCCCCACGCGCATATCCGCGTTACAGACTACGGAATGCAAAGTCTCCAGACTTTGCGCCGAAGTCGGGAGACTTCGGACTCCAAATCGCTTGCGTTGTATATCTCGCGCGGACTGAACTCTTTGGCGAATTGCCTCGGAGGATTCACCCAGACGGTCTCCGCTCAACTTTTCGTAATCCACATGTGGGACTTCGATGTGAATATCAATTCTATCGAGTAGTGGGCCAGAGATTCGCTTTTGGTATTTGGTCACAGTCGCAGGCGCACAGGTACATGGTTTTGTGTCCGATTGAAAGTAACCACAAGGGCAGGGATTCATAGCCGCGACCCAATAACCAGTAACGGAGTGATTCTTCCCGCGCGAATAAAAAGACGTATACTATGGCTGTAGATAGAGGTGAACTTTATAGGTTTGGCAATAGGTCATCAGGAAGATCGGAGTCAAGGTGACGCTGCGAAGCGCATATCCAAAATCACGGCATATAATGCAACGGGGATAAAAGCTACGATTCCGCACTATTCAACTTACAAGTAAGACTTCATAACCGCTGTTCGACTTGTCGAGGAGACCAAATGAAAAATATCCTCACGCCACAAAAATTCTCCTGGCGCTTTCAAACGAGTTTCGTAACCATTGCCAAATGGTTGTTAATGCTCATCATACTGGCCGGGATACTACTTACCAGATTGGATTCATATCTGTTGTTTCACTCGATAGCCGAAATGTTCAGCATCGTCGTTGCCTTTGGCGTCTTCATCGTCGCGTGGAATTCCGACGCCTTGGTAAAAAACAGTTATCTGCTCATCCTTGGTGTCGGGTCGCTCTTCATCGCCGGGATTGACGCTCTGCATACATTAGCCTTCAAAGGAATGGGGGTATTTACAAGCTATGGAGCCAACCTGCCCACCCAGCTATGGCTGGCCGGGCGCTATCTGCAAGCATTCACCTTACTTATCGCGCCGTTCTTCCTCCATCGAAATATCCACAAATATTTGACCACGTTCATTTTTGCAATCATCGCCAGTGCACTGCTGGCTTCCATATTTGTTTGGAAAATCTTTCCAACGGCTTATATCGAAGGCATTGGGCTGACCCCGTTCAAGATCTTCAGCGAGTACTTCATCATCGCCATCTTGATTGCCGCGATGGGTTTGTTGTGGCATAACCGCTCTGAGTTCGATGCGACCGTCATGACGTGGCTGATCGGTTCGATTGTCGCCGCCATCGCCGCCGAATTTGCGTTCACTTTATATATCGGCGTCACAGACGCGGCAAACCTGATTGGGCATGTTTTCAAGATCATCGAGTTCTACCTCTTGTATCGAGCGCTGGTGGAAACGGGCTTTACGCGCCCGTACAATCTGATCTTCCGGCAGATCAAGCAGGAGGAAGAGTCCCTGGAGGCCAGAGAGAGCAGCACTTTTGACGCGATTGCAGACTTTGTTTCAATTCACGACAAAGACTATAAGCTGGTCAGGGTAAACAAGGCATTAGCAGATTCCTTTGGGAAAAGACCAGAGGAACTTGTCGGAAGGTATTGCTACGAAGTATTTCACGAGACAGGCCAGCCGTGGCCCAATTGCCCCCACACAAAAGCAATGCAAATGAAACAGTCGGTGACGGAAGAAGTGATTGATCCGCATATGGGCTGTCCTCTGCTGGTATCCGTTTCGCCCCTCTTCGATAAGGATGGCCAGCTCATCGGCGGGGTTCATATCGCCAAAGATATTACCAGGCGGAAGCAAGGGGAGGAGGCTTTACGCTCTGCATCGCTTTATGCACGCAGCCTGATCGAAGCCAGCCTCGACCCGCTGGTGACCATCAGCCTAGATGGCAAGATCACCGACGTGAACCGGGCCACTGAAGCCATAACAGGCATCCTACGCGAACGGCTCATCGGTGATGACTTTGCCAACTATTTCACTGAACCGGAGAAGGCCAAAGAGGGATACCAAAAGGTATTGGCAGAAGGTTTGGTGAGAGACTATCCCCTCGCGATCAGACACACATCAGGTAAAACAACCGATGTGCTATACAACGCAACAGTCTACAAAAACGAGGCAGAAGAAATACAAGGTGTTCTTGCCGCGGCGCGCGATATCACCGAGCGCAAACGAGCGGATGAGGAAATCCGCAAACTCAATCAGGAACTCGAGCAACGCGTCATTGATCGTACTGTCCAACTCGAAGCCGCCAACAAAGAACTGGAAGCTTTTGCCTACTCAGTTTCGCACGATCTTCGAGCGCCGCTGCGACACGTTGATGGGTTCATCGAGCTGCTGCAAAAGAGGACGAAAATGTCACTCGACGAACAAAGTCAACATTATATGGCAGTCATTGCCGATTCTGCCAAACAGATGGGGACTCTTATCGACAACCTGCTTTCGTTCTCAAGGATAGGGCGTTACGAAATTTCCAAAACGCAGGTTGATATGGGGAGTCTGGTGCAGGAGGTGATCCAGGAATTTGAACCAGAGACAAAGGGCAGAAACATCGCTTGGCAAATAGCAGACATTCCCATGGTCACAGGAGATCGCGCCATGCTGAAGATTGTGCTGGTAAACCTGATCTCGAATGCCTTGAAGTTCACCAATCCACGCAAACATCCAAAGATCGAGATTGGCTGCATCCAGGAAAATCAAACCGAGACAGTGATCTTTGTCCGCGACAATGGGGTCGGCTTCGATATGAATTATGTTGACAAGCTCTTCGGAGTTTTTCAACGTTTGCACCGGCAGGAAGACTTTGAGGGGACAGGGATAGGCCTGGCAAACGTCCGCCGCATCATCAGCCGCCATGACGGCAGAATATGGGCGGAAGGCGAAGTCAATCATGGCGCCACGTTTTACTTCTCACTCCCGACATCGAAATAGGAGTCGGCCATGAAAATGTTCAAACGCATCCTGCTCGCTGAAGATGATCCAAGGGATGTAGAGCTGACCATTAACGCGCTTAGCGAGCACAATCTGGCAAATGATATTCTGGTCGTACGTGACGGCGCTGAGGCATTGGATTACTTATACCGCAGGGGAGAGTTCGCCCAGGAGCCCAGGGGAAACCCGGTCGTGATCCTGCTCGATCTCAAAATGCCAAAGATGGATGGCATTCAAGTTCTCAGGCAAATCAAAACGGATAAGAACCTGCATACGATACCAGTAGTGATCCTGACCTCTTCACGCGAATCCCGGGACCTGGAGACTTGCTACCAACTTGGCGTCAATGCCTATGTTGTAAAACCTGTCAAATTTACGGATTTTGTCGAGGCGGTCAAGGAGATCGGCGTTTTTTGGGCGCTGATCAATGAACCCCCTCCTGGCAGTGTGAGAAAATTATAATTATGTCATACGAGATAAAAGAATTGGATACGATGGAAAAAGAAATCCAGATCCTTCACCTGGAAGACGATCCGATTGATGCAGAGCTAGTTCGAGCACTCTTGGAGTCCGCCGGTATTCTCTGCAAAATCACTCGAGTCCAAACTTCTGACGAATTCAGCAATGCCCTGCATGAGGGCGGATACGATCTAATCCTGGCAGACTACAAGCTTCCCAGCTACGACGGCATATCAGCATTGCGCTTCGTGCAGGCAGAACGCCCAGATATTCCCTTCATCTTTGTCTCCGGTACGATGGGCGAGGATGCAGCGATTGACGGCTTGACACAGGGCGCGACTGATTACGTGCTGAAAAACAAGCTGGGGCGTCTCGCGCCGGCTGTTAAACGGGCTTTGAGTGAAACAGAGAACCGGAAAAAATGCAGGCAAGCGGAAGACGCGCTGGAGAAAACCCATGAATTATTGGAGAAGATATTTTCAACCACAGAGTTCATGATCGCGTACCTGGATGCAAATTTTAATTTCATTCGTGTCAACCGCGCTTATGCTGAGTCAGATAATCGAGAACCGGAGTCCTTTGTAGGCAAAAGTCATTTTGCCTTATATCCCAACGAAGAGAATGAAGCGATCTTTCGTCGGGTGGTTAAAACCGGCGAACCCTACGTGGCCTACGCCAAATCTTTTGATTATGCCGGGCATCCGGAGCGCGGCATATCGTACTGGGACTGGACTCTCCAACCCGTGAAAGAAGCGGATGGCCGCGTGAGCGGGCTGGTCATCAGCCTGGTCAACGTTACTGAGCGTGAAAAGGCAATCATCGCGCAACGCGAGAGCGAGAAACGCTACCGTACCCTGGTCGAACAGGCATCGGACGGAATCTTTGTTGCCGACCCTCAGGGAAATTACGTGGATGTAAACCCCAGCGGTTGCGCCATGCTGGGGTTTACAAAGGAAGAAATTCTTAAATTGAACATGAAGGATCTGGTCAGCCCTGACGATCAATCAAAGTCGCCAATAAAATTCAATGAACTGAGAGCCGGGCAGGCTATCCTGTCAGAACGGGTAATGGTCACCAAAAGCGGCGCACGGCTTCCAGTGGAGATCAGCGGCAAAATGTTGGATGATGGCAGGTTGCAGGGCATCGTTCGGGATATCACTGAGCGAAAACAGCATGAACTCGAGCGCGAAGCCATCATTACCGTCGCCAATGCCTTACGCACTGCCACCACCCGCTCCGAAATTCTCACAGTCATCCTCGATCAACTAAATGGGCTGTTCGACGCGGACGGCGCCATGCTGGCAGTACGCGACGCCGTCGGCAAAGGCATCATCATGGAAATGGGACGCGGCGCGGTCGGAGAAAAATTTACCGGCCTGCACATCCCCCCTGGAAAGGGCATCAGCGGTTGGGTGATCGAGAACAGAAAATCCTATTTCAGCAATCATGCAGGCGCCGATCCCCTTTTCCATCGCCCTGACCTGCTTGGTGAATCTCAAGCCATGGCGTCTGTTCCTCTCATCGCCCAGGAGCAGGTCATCGGCGCCCTTTGGATCGCCCGTAAGAATGAAATCACAGAGAATGAGGTACGTTTGCTCAACGCGATAGGTGATATTGCCGCCAATGCCATTCAGCGTGTTACTCTCTATGAACAAACTGAACGGCAGGTACGCCGTCTGATCGCCCTACATCAAATAGATATAACCATCAGCTCCAGCTTCGACCTGACCGTTACCCTTAATGTCTTTCTCAACAATGTCATCACCCAGCTTGGCGTGGACGCCGCAGACATATTGTTGCTCACACCGCATACGCGAACTCTCGAATACGCCGCCGGTATCGGGTTTTACACCCGTGAAATTGAACGATTACAAGTATGGCCTGGGGAAGGTCAGGCGGGGATGGCGGTTCTTCAGCGGCAAATTATTTCTTTGCCGGACCTGGAGGCGGCGCGCGAGACTTTCAGCCGAACCACGTTGTTGGAGAAAGAAAAATTTGTGTCCTATTATGTTGCGCCGCTAATCGCCAAGGGACAAATCAAAGGCGTCCTGGAAGTCTTCACGCGCAAACGTCTGGACCCGGCGGCGGAATGGCTTGATTTTTTTGAGACATTGGCTACTCAGGCCGCCATCGCGATTGACGGAGCAACGTTGTTCAATGACCTGCAACGATCCAACATAGAGCTTCGGTTGGCCTACGATGCGACAATTGAAGGCTGGTCACATGCCCTGGATTTGCGTGATAAAGAGACAGAGGGCCATACACAACGTGTAACAGAAATGACTTTGCGCCTGGCAGCAAAAATGGGAATGAGCGATGTGGAGAAACTGGAACTCCGCCGCGGCGCCCTCCTGCATGATATCGGCAAAATGGGAATCCCCGACTCCATCCTGCTTAAGCCCGGCCAACTGATGGAAGCCGAATGGGAGATCATGCGCCAGCATCCCACTTATGCCTATGAAATGCTGGCGCCAATCTCTCATTTACGACAGGCGCTGGATATTCCTTATTGCCATCATGAGAAATGGGACGGAAGCGGTTATCCACGCGGACTTACGGGAAAGCAAATTCCACTGTCTGCGCGTATTTTCGCGGTTGTAGATGTATTCGACGCGCTTGTTTCTGATCGTCCATACCGCCCCGCATGGCCAAAAGCAGATGCATATCAATACATCCGCGAGCAAGTGGGTAAACACTTTGATCCAGACATAGCAGAAGCATTTCTGAAAATGCAACAGCACTCTGCGACGACCTGATCCTCCCCTCAACCGATTTCCGTAACAACGGTTTGAGCTCCTCGTCCCAACTCGGCAGTAGAATCACGATATGCCTACCTTGACACGCTGGTTTATCAAAACGTCATTCATCTATTTCGCTTCTGCCCTAACCTTGGGCCTGCTCCTCGCCATTCAGCCGATTCTCAGCCTCGGCCCTCTCAGCGGACTCTTCCCCGTTTACATTCACCTGCTCGTTTTTGGCTGGTTGACCCAGTTGATTTTTGGCGTGGTCTTCTGGATGTTTCCCAAATATTCAACCGAGAAGCCGCGTCGCAGCGAATCTCTCGGCTGGTGGACGTACACTTTGCTCAACATCGGTTTGCTCTTACGCGCAATAGCCGAACCGATCAACTCAACTCAACCGAATGCGATCAGCGGATGGACGCTTGTTATTTCCGCCATCATCCAATTCCTGGCAGGGCTGGCATTCGTGGTCAACACCTGGGGACGCGTCAAGGAGAAGTAAATGCCGCGGCTGAGCCTCTGGTTTGTGCGCGCTTCGTTGATCTACCTTTTGCTTGGTATCACCTTTGGCGCGTTGATCCTGGCAGAAAAAGGGATCCCGTATTATCCGCCCATCTGGGGACTCTTCCCCATTCACGTTGAATTTTTGCTTGTCGGCTGGCTGGTCCAACTGGCGATGGGCGTTGCTTTCTGGATTTTGCCGCGTTTCCGAGTCGGTGCGCCACGCGGGAACAAGGGAATCATCTGGACGGCATTTGTGTCCGTTAACGCCGGCATCTTGCTTGCCGCTCTCCAACTCTGGATTCCCATCGCGCTTTTGGCCGGGCACATCCTTGAAGCTGCGGGCGTGATAATTTACATCATCGGCGCATGGCAGCGCGTCAAACCATTTGGGGTATAGCGGAACGCTAGATTATGAACAAACTTTCTCAATTCAAAAATGTTTTGCAGCGCGTCCGTCATTTGGCTGAATTACCGGAGGAAGCACGGCTGGCAAGTACTTTGTTGCGTATTTACGCCGTACATAACAAAATCGCCGTGATAGACCAGCGCATCTGCCACCTCGCAGCATTGTGCTCGCGGCGCGAACGGTGGCAGGTCGGCATGGGGTCGGATTGGCAATCCGACCTACATTTGGCAGCGCATCACAGAAAATCCCAGAGAACCCAAAACCACTCCATTCGGTCTGACTCAAATATGATAAAATAATCGCAATCTCTACAGGCGATGAGGCTCGCCGCAATTGTCTTAACCGACTGATAGCCTCTACCGAATTCCCTGACTCGGTAGAGGCTATTTCTTTTGCCATGTCAAAAGAACATCTCATCGAAATCAAAATCATCCAAGCGGGTCGTGTTACCGGACAATACTCCCCTGTAGACTCGAAAAGCCTGCGACTGGAGAAAATCATCTACCCGGAGGAGAATCTCCCTTTTGATGTAGGTATTTTACCTACCGCACTTTCGCCTTTCAATGAACCGTTTCCAGTGCTGGTATTGGGTAATGTTTCACACCCGCCCCACACGGAGATCGAAGCGCGCCTGCTTGGCGCCGTCCAGCGCGGTGAAGAAACCCCTATTTTGCTTTCCATTCCCAATACAGATGAACGTGCGCCTCAATACCTTGAAAATCTTGCTGCAAATCAACGTGCTGAAATCATCAACACCTTAAACGTGTCCAAACCAGGGAAATGGCATTGGCTCAGCCTCGAGGAGATTGAGCCATACTTGCACGACGCGACCCTGCGTTACCGCCAATCTCAAGTCTATGGAAAACCTGCACATCTTGATCCTGCCTGGAAGCCAATACACGTTGGCCGCCCTGCGCCCAGTTTCGCAGAAGCCGAGCGCTATACTGCCGCCGAATACACCTTTTATGAACTTCCTCATCATTTCCAGCGCTACGTCAGTGAATATCTCGCGCCCGATGAACGCATTCTCTGCGCCGCGCGCCATCGTGCCACTGACGATGTTGTTGGAGCGAAGGAACGATCCTTATTCCCAAGTGCTGGGCGCGCGCGGGCTGGGCTGGTTGAGGGCGAAGCCTTCTGTTTCGGCGTTGGTAAAACTCCTATTGGACGAGAGCCAGCCCTACGTCTCGCGCGTGGCGGCGGCAGAGGCGTTGGGACGGATCGGAGGAGAGGAGTCCCTTCGGGCGTTGGAGCAGGCAACGAGGAGCCAGCGTCCCAGTGTGGTGGGGGCATCCATCCAAGCGCTGAATCAACTTCGAGCGGCAGAACAGGATATCCGGTCATGACCTTCCACAGTATCCTTTTCGATAAGGATGATCTTCAGAAAGAAACAGCGGCACAGCCCGCCTTTTTTGCCGACCTGAATCTCGACCAGGTGATAGAGGCCATCACCGCCCGCAGGGAGGAATACAATCTGAAGCCGTTCTTCTACATGCCCCTGCGCGATGTTGAGACCATCTATTATCGCCATGAAGTGACGCGGGACATGGAAAATGAAATGCTGATGGCTCACATCAAAGCTTTTGCCGAAAAGATGATCATCGTGCGCCGCTACCTGGCGCTGGTGGAAAAATTGGACTTCAACTACCATAAAAAAGGCTGGTTTCTGGAGGCCGCGCTCGTCTATTGTGAAGCCGTGACCGACCTGGCGCGCGACCTGAGCCTGGCGGATTTGAGATCGCGCGGCTTCTTGGCGTTCCATGAGTATATGACGAACTACGCCAACTCGCATGGGTTTCAGTCCCTGCTGGCAGAGGCGCATAAGGTCAAGGGCGGGCTGTCAGGCATGAAATATAGCGTGATTATCCAGAACGGCGGCACGGTGAAGGTGCGGAGGTATGAAGGGGAGACGGATTACAGTGTAGAGGTGGAGAAAACCTTCGAGAAATTCAAGCAGGGTGCGGTGAAAGATTACCGGGTTGACCTTTACAAAGGCTCTGGCATGAACCATATCGAAGCGCAAATTCTCGATTCTGTCGCCCGGCTGTATCCCAAACGTTTTGCCGCCCTCGACCAGTTTTGCGCCAGCCACAACCAGTTTGTGGATGAGGCGATCCGCGTGTTTGACCGCGAAATACAGTTTTACATTGCCTATCTGGAACTTGCTGCCGACATCAAACGTAAAGGGCTGACGTTTTGCTACCCGCAGGTTGGTGCAAGCCGCGAGGTGTACGACCAGGATGGCTTCGACCTGGCGTTGGCGCACAGCTTGCTTTACACCGAGAAGCCGGTGATCTGCAACGAGTTTTTCCTGAAGGGGCCGGAACGCATTATCGTCGTCTCGGGCCCGAACCAGGGCGGCAAGACCACCTTCGCCCGCACCTTCGGTCAGTTGCACTACCTTGCCAGTCTTGGCTGTCCCGTACCGGGCCGGGAGGCGCGGCTTTTCCTGTTCGACCAGATTTTTACACATTTCGAAAAAGAGGAAAATATCAAGAACCTGCGCGGCAAATTGCAGGATGACCTGACGCGCATTCATGATATTCTTGCCCTTGCCACGCCGGACAGCATTCTCATCTTGAACGAGATTTTCGCGTCCACCACTTTGCAGGACGCCGTTTTCCTGAGCAAGAAGATCATGGCGAGGGTGATGGAATTGGATTCGTTGTGCGTGTGGGTGACATTCATGGATGAGTTGTCGTCTTTGAGCGAGAAAACCGTCAGTATGGTCAGCACGGTCGTCCCGAAAAACCCGGCCATGCGGACGTTCAAGGTTATCAGAAAGCCCGCTGATGGGCTGGCCTACGCCATCTCGCTTGCCGAAAAGCACCGCCTGACCTACGAGCAGATCAAGGAGCGCATCCAATCATGAAAGTTTTTCTAATGCATCCCGACCGGGATTTCGAACCAAAGCAGAAACTCCCGTTCAATGAAGCGGCGTTGGTCCAGGACCTGGAATTGAATACGTTGTTCAACGCAATGGCGCTTGGGGACGAGTTTTTGTTCTCGGTGGCAAAACAAGCCATTTTGTCCGGTTTGGAGGCGCCGGAGGCGATCCGCTACCGACAGGAAATTCTCAAGGATTGCCTGAAACATCCTGATGTCATCAGGCAGATTTACCGCATTCCGCTACAATCCATTGAAAACAAGCACAGGCATTGGATGGGCATTTTCAGCCGCTATCCGAGCGCCATCTTGAGCGGCGCGCTGGAAATGCTGCAAATGTTCGTTGGCTTGCTTAAGACCTTGAAGCGAATTGCCGACGAGCACGCCGAAGGATTCGAATCACAGGGCTTTCGAAGGTTCTTTGCGATGATCCAGCAGGAACTGGACGACGAATATTTCGCCGTTGTCGAAAATCATCTCAAAGAGCTGAGATTCCACGGAGGCGTTTTGCTCAGCGCCGAATTAGGAAACGGGAACGAAGGAACGGATTACACCCTTCGCAAACCCAACCAGCGAAATCAGGATTGGATGAAGCAGGTCTTCTCGAAAAAATCGCCGGTTTACTCGTTCAGCCTTCATCCCCGCGATGAAGCCGGAGCGCAGGCGCTCGGGGAATTGAGAGACAGGAGCCTCAACCTGGTTGCCAATGCGCTGGCTCAATCTGCCGATCATATTGACAGTTTTCTCAATGCGCTGCGGCTCGAACTTGCGTTTTACATCGGCTGCTTGAATTTATCCGAACGACTTGCCCAATTGGGAGCACCCATCGCGTTTCCCCAGCCTGTGCCTGCCAGTGAGCGCCGACATTCGTTCACCGGCCTGTATGATATCTCCCTGACACTGACCATGAAGCAGAAGGTGGTGGGCAACGATGTGAGCGCCGACAACAAGGATCTGGTCATCATCACGGGCGCCAACCAGGGCGGCAAATCCACTTTTTTGCGGAGCATCGGTCTGGCGCAGTTGATGATGCAGTGCGGCATGTTCGCGCCGGCCGAGTCCTTCTGCGCCAATGTGTGCAGCCGCCTTTTCAGTCATTATAAGCGGGAAGAAGACACAACCATGACCAGTGGTAAATTCGACGAAGAACTCAGCAGGATGAGCGCCATCGTGGATCATATCATGCCGGATTCCACAGTATTGTTCAATGAGTCATTCGCCGCGACCAATGAAAGGGAAGGCTCGGAGATTGCAAGGCAGATCGTGAACGCCTTGCTTGAAAAGCGGGTTAAGGTCTTCTATGTCACGCATTTATATGAGCTTGCGAATGGTTTCCATGAAAAACGATCGGATGGCGCCATTTTCCTGCGGGCCGAAAGGCAGCCTGACGGAAGCCGAAACTTTAAATTGATCGAGGGAGAACCATTGCAAACCAGTTATGGCGAAGATTTGTATAATACGATATTTCGGTTGAGCGAACATGAAAAAGAAATTTGATCATTTCTGGTATTCAATTTCACACCATTTAAGAAAGGTTATCTTGCCAAAGGATATGGAAACGTTTTTATTGATTTCTATGGGCGCGATACTTGGAGCAAATTTAAGATATTGGATTGGCGGCTGGGCCGCTGCCCGTTTCGGGACATCTTTTCCCTACGGAAACCTGGTCATCAATTTGACTGGCAGTTTTATTCTGGGATTTTTCATGACCCTGGCTGTGGATCGCCTTCTGCTCGACCCTCGCTGGCGTATTCTGGTGGCCATTGGTTTTCTCGGATCTTACACCACATTTTCGTCGTATACTTTCGAGAGTATGAATCTAATTCTTGATAATCAATGGTTGCCCGGGTTGCTCAATCTCTTTGGAAGCGCCTTTTTGGGAGGATTGTCGGTTTTGTTGGGCATCATTTTGGCTAGAGCTATTTAGTTGGAGGAGGCGATATGTCACCGGAACAGTTGATGGAAAAGAAAGCCAAACGTCTCAGCATTTATATCGGCGAGAGCGACCAATGGCGAGGAAAGGCTCTCCATACGGCGCTGGTGGAAACGCTCAGGTCCCAAGGAATGGCCGGCGCGACGGTGATACGCGGCCTGGCCGGCTTTGGGGCACATTCCGTGGTTCATACGGCGTCCATCCTGCGACTCTCGCTCGATCTGCCGATGATCATCCAGGTCGTAGATACTCCGGAAAAAATGGATCAAATCCTTAAGGTGATTGCCCCGATGGTGGGCGAGGGACTGATCATCCTCGAGGATGTGGAGGTGGTTAAATATACCCACCGCTATTTGAACCCTCTCCCAACGGATAAACATGTTTCAGAAGTGATGACGCACAAGGTTATCACGCTGACGGATGCCATGCCTGTAGCGGAAGCCTGGGAAAAGATGCTCAAACATCTGCTCAAGGCAATGCCGGTGTTGAACACGCGCGGCGAGGTGGTTGGAATGTTGACCGATGAAGACCTGCTCGAACGCGCCGGTTTACAACAACATTTTTCGGTAGCTGAACGGCTGGATGAGCAAACACTCCAAACCGAGTTGGCCGGTCTTCGCGCCAGTCCCCTTAAGGTGGCTGATGTTATGACCTCCCCGGCCATTACAGCCCGAGGGGGCGAGCCTTTGGGTCTTGCCGCAGCGCGCATGGCTGAACACGGCATCAAACGCTTGCCCGTTCTCGACGAGAGCGGAAAACTCATTGGCGTACTCTCGCGCGTGGATGTGTTGCGACAGGTGGTCAGTGAAGAAGCGAAGAAACGCGCAGCCAAGGCGCCCTCCGGCGCGGCCAACACCCTCGGCGACATCATGCTCTCTAAAATTCCCACCATTCATGAAAATGCACGGCTGGCGGATGTGATCGCTGGCTTCCTCGAGGCTGGAACCCGCCGACTGGTTGTGACCGATGACGCAGGCCGGCCATTGGGTTTGATCAGCGATGCAGATGTGGTGATGCGGGTCCAACCCGGTGCACGGCGGGGAGTGATGCAAGCCCTGCGCGGAAAGCGAAACGCACCGGATGAAAAGACAACCGCTTCGCAATTGATGTCGCAAGAGGTCCTGAGCGCCTCCCCCGATACGCCTCTGACGGACGCCACACATATAATGCTTTTGCAGAGGCGCAAGTGGATGGTTGTCGTGGATACCGATGGAAAAGCCATTGGTCTGGTGGATCGCCAGATTTTGTTCAAGGCCATGATGCACCAAACATAAGCGGCAATATCCCTGGACAAAAGCCAGGTCGTCTCATCATTGGGACGATCCTGGCTTTTTGTAAATCGCCTGCCTGTAAAAGGTTTGGACAAGTTATCGCACAAACGCCTTGCGCCCGGCATATATTGCGGCGTTGCCCAGGTCTTCCTCGATGCGCATCAACTGGTTATATTTTTCCACACGTTCGCCGCGGGCAGGCGCGCCGGTTTTGAGATGACCTGTGCACATGGCAACAGTAAAATCAGCGATGAAACTGTCTACCGTTTCGCCGGAACGATGCGAGACCATCGCGCCCCAGCCTGCTTTGCGCGCCATCTCGATGGCAGCGATGGTTTCGGTCAGCGTGCCAATTTGGTTCAGTTTGATCAGCACTGCATTGGCGACATTTTCCTTGATCCCGCGCGCGATGCGTTCCACATTGGTCACGAACAGGTCGTCGCCGACCAGTTCGATCTTTTCGCCCAGGGCTCGGTTGAGCAATTTCCAGCCATCCCAATCATCCTCGGCCAGGCCGTCTTCAAGCACCACGATGGGATACTTATTTACCCATTCAGCATATAAGATAACCATCTCAGATGCAGTGACTTTGCGACTCTCGGTTCGCAGGTTGTACAGGCCGTCTTCGTAGAAACCGCTTGAAGCGGGGTCAAGAGCGATGGCGATTGCCTCACCAGGTTTGTATCCCGCCTTTTCGATGGCTTTGAGGATCAATTCAACCGCATCCGAGTTTTTTTTGAGCGCAGGTGCGAACCCGCCCTCATCACCCACGCCGACGGAATAGCCGCCATCCTTCAACACGCCTTTGAGCGCCTGATATACCTCGCTGCCCCAGCGCAAAGCCTCGCGGAAGTTCGGCGCGCCAACGGGAGCGATCATGAACTCCTGAAAGTCCGTGCCCTGCCAATTGGCATGCACACCGCCGTTCAGGATGTTGAACATCGGCACCGGCAGTAACTGGGCCTTGTCCCCGCCCAAATGACGATAGAGCGGAACGCGATTTGAATTTGCCGCGGCGCGGGCAATCGCCAGGCTGACTCCCAGGATGGCGTTTGCGCCCAGTTTGGACTTGTTCGGCGTCCCATCCAGATCGAGCATGACCTGGTCCACCGCAGACTGATTCCCCGCTTCCTTCCCGGACAAGGCGCGGGCTACCGTTCCATTGACATTTTCCACCGCCTTGAGGACGCCCTTCCCGCCAAAGCGTTTTTTATCCCCATCACGCAATTCCAACGCTTCATGAATGCCGGTGGATGCGCCCGAAGGAACGGCCGCGCGTCCGAAGGCTCCATCGCTCAATTTGACTTCCACCTCGACGGTTGGATTGCCGCGCGAATCAAGAATTTCGCGGGCGTGTACGGATTCGATCTTGGACATTATGGTTTCTCCTGTTGTGATTCACCGAAGATCAGAGAAAGATTCATTGCGATCTTGGCTAGACTTTGAATGTCAGTGTCCAGTTTACCTGCAAGCTTGGGATGAACATTCCCAAATCTCGCAAGTTTGCCTGCGCGCGTATCGAGTAAATCGGCCCAATTGACGGTCAATTCGCCTCGCATCATCGCTGCAGCGTTATGAGATTCTGTTTCGAGGTTGAACGCATGGCTCAGTTTGTCAATTAAATCCAAGGCCGCCTCGATCTCTTGTCGGACTTGTTTTCGCTTTTCTTCCTGAAGGGTTAGTTTGCGGCGATATAGTATGCCGTTTTCCTCATACCCATCCAGCCATTCCTGTGCATGGCGCAGGGTCCCTTCGAAACCAAGTAAGGTGATTCGAAGGGAATTTTTCTGGGAAGGATTAAGCAAATCTTTCATCTTTTGATCCAGGTGCAGATCCAGTGAGTAATGCTTTTGGCTCATGAGTAGTTTCAAGGAGCTACCCAAAAACTGGTAAGATGAAGACATGTTGAATATCCAAATCAAAAATCTCCTTGACGACAAGAAATGT
>JAKANW010000446.1 GCA_021823555.1 Chloroflexota bacterium | reverse complement strand
CGGCGGACGCGGTGCGCAGCAAAATGGAAGAATTTTTGAACACAGAGAAGATCGAAATTCCCGCGGATTTCAAACGCAACGCGCGTCGCTTCCTGTATTACCAGTTGTTCCGAACGTCACTGCCATTTGGTGATTTTCTGGAACCCTCGGTGCGCACCACGCAGACGCGGCTGAAGTCCTTCGCGTTGGAACAACTTTCGCCGGAAAAGTCGAAAGCGATGGACGCGATTTTCGATGGGTTGTTGAATAACGGAGATTTCTTGCTAAAAGAGTAGCTTACTCTTCCACGCTTAACTCGCTCGTCATGTGCGGATTGACACCTACAAACTTGGCGTAAAACGATTGGATAGATTTGATGTCCCGGTCCATCTCGTCCGTCAGGATGAAGGTCGGACCGATGCCCACCGTTTTGTGCGCGCCGTTGATGTAGGCCAGCACAATCGGAATGCCCGCGCCTTTGGCAATGCGATAAAAGCCGGTCTTCCAGGCGCGGACTTTGTGGCGTGTCCCCTCGGGGGTGATGACTAGCAGGAATCGTTCGGTGTTCTGAATCGCCTGCACCATTTGCTCCACCAAGCCCTGCGGTTTGGAGCGGTCCACGGGGTAGCCGCCGCACCAGCGGAAAAATCCACCCAACGGCCAGCGGAACAATTCAGCCTTGCCTATGAAACGCGGATCTACCCGGAAATAAAATGCCAGCCCCAGGAACAGGACAAAATCCCAGTTGGAGGTATGCGGCGCTCCGACCACCACAAACTTCGGCAGGTCCGGCATATGCCCCTCTACGTGCCAGCCAGCCAGCCGAAACATGAACTTTGCGGCCGCGTGAAAATATGCGCTCAAGATTGGGGTGGTAAAAATGGTTCTTGTCACAACGCGTTCCTCTCGCACAGGATAACACCAAACCAGGATTTGCGTGTCACCTGCCCAGCTATTCTGTGGTTAAATACCCGCATGACTTTGAAATCGTCTCTTCGCTCCACAATCTATCAAATCGAAAAACTGGCTCAGCGCGCCCGTTTTGGGTTCGTAAATCGGGCTTCTGGCGGCTGGCCGATCTTGTTGGGCATTTCCTTTCCAAAAAGCGGTACGCACCTGCTTGATCAAATTCTGCTTGGCTTCTCGAAGGTCGCGCCGTTCTCAACGCGCCTGCATTCGTTTTACGCCGAATACGAAGGTGAGACGGGCCTCAAGCGCGGCGCCCAGCAAGCCGTGGACTGGCTCAACTCGCTCCGCCCGCTCGACGTGGCCTCGGCGCATCTTTTCGCCCGACCCGAGACGGCCGCGCGTGTGGTGGGCCGTGGCTTTGTCCCCTATTTCATCTTCCGTGACCCGCGTGACGTGGTCGTCTCGCACGTTTTCTACGTCACCGACATGGAAGCGCGTCATGTACACCACGATTACTACCAGTCACTGCCAGATTTCAACGCGCGCTTGAACGTGAGCATTTTGGGAAGGCCCGATGCCGGTATCGAATTCCAGAACATCGCCGAGCGTTTCGCTCCCTACCTCGGCTGGCTCGACCACCCCGAAGTCTTGTCCCTCCACTTCGAGGACCTCATCCACGACCGCGCCGCGGCCCTGACCCATATTGTGGATCACTTCCTGGCCCGCGTCCCACTCACCACGCCCCAAGCGGCCATTCTCGACGCGCTCGAATCTGCCATCAACCCATCCAAGTCGCCCACCTTCCGCTCCGGCAAGACCGGCGAATGGAAGAAATATTTTACGGAGGAGCACAAGAGAATTTTCAAAAATGTGGCAGGGGATTTATTGGTGAAACTGGGATATGAGAAGGATGGGAATTGGTGAAGTAGTAGTTTGGTAGGTTGGGTTGCCCGATCTACCAATTCCCAATTGACCAGTTACCAACTTACCCCATGAACTGCTCCATCGTCATCCGCGCCTACAACGAAGCAACGCACCTGCCGCGCCTGCTCGAAGGCATCCGCCAGCAGACGGTGACCGATGTGGAGGTCATCCTCGTGGACTCAGGCTCCACCGACACGACGGCCTCGATTGCCGAGTCGTTTGGGGTCAGGGTCGTGAGAATCCGGCCCGAAGAATTCACCTTCGGACGGTCGCTCAACTACGGGGTCCGCGAAGCGACGCGGGAGTTGGTGGTCATCGCCAGCGCACACGTGTATCCCGTTTACCCCGATTGGCTGGAGATGTTACTTCGTCCGTTCGAGGATGCCCGCGTCGCGTTGACCTACGGCAAACAGCGCGGCCCGGCCTTTGCCAAATTTTCTGAACAGCAGATTTTGCACCAATGGTTCCCCGAAACGAGTAGCCCGAATCAGCCCACCGCGTTTTGCAACAACGCCAACGCGGCGATTCGCAAGAGCTTGTGGGAGAAGCATCCGTATGACGAAACGCTGACTGGCCTCGAAGATTTGGAGTGGGCCAAATGGGCTAAGGAGCAGGGAGGCGCGATTGCCTACGTGGCCGAAGCCGAGATCGTCCACGTTCATAACGAGACGCCGCACGGCGTGTTCAACCGCTACCGGCGGGAGGCGATGGCCTTCAAACGGATTCACCCGGAGGCGCATTTCAGTCTGTACGATTTTGTGCGCCTGACGGCGATGAATATTTTTAGTGATGTGTACCACGCGTTGCGTGAGCGCGTACTGTGGAAGAACCTGGCTTCGATCCTTTGGTTTCGCGCCATGCAATTTCACGGGACGCGGCTGGGCTACCGCGAGTCGAGCCTGCTTACGCCGCAGCTGCGCGAGACGTTTTATTACGCGCGGGAACGAAAGATGAACGAAGGAAAGAAGCGAGATGTCGAGCCGATTCGTTATGAGATTCCCAAGGAGAAAAAGCCATGACCAATCTTATCCCTATGACCCAATCTGAATTTGATGTGTTTCTTGAACGTCTTATCCCCGAATACGCCGCGGATAATGTCCGCGCGGGATATTGGCACGAGTCGGAAGCGCTGGAGAGATCGCGCAAGGAAACGACGGCGCTTTTGCCAAAGGGATTGCAAAGCGAGAACCATTATCTGTATACTTTATATGACGGAGACCAGGCCGTAGGGGTGATCTGGTTGCGCGCCAATGTGGACCGTCCCATCAGAAGCGGATTCATTTTTGATATTTTTATCGAAGAAAAATTCCGCGGCAAAGGCTATGGCAAACAGGCCATGTTGCTGATCGAAGAAAAAGCGCGCGAGCTGAAGTTAAAATCCATTGGCTTGCATGTCTTCGCATCCAACCGGGCGGCGCGGAATTTGTATGAAAGCCTTGGGTATCAGGTCTCTAGTTTGAACATGACTAAGGAATTGGCAGACTGATCCCCTTTTTCTCGAATGTTATTGACGAAAATTGGCGGATTCAGCCCTATGTAAAGTTTAATCAACCTTTATAGCTGATTTCATCGAATTCTTATGTGGCGGGATTATCGTTCTAGCGTTGCGGATAAACCGTATCCTCTGCAAAAAAGGAGAGAAAATGAAGTCTCGAATCTTTATCGGTACTATCTTGGTATTTGCCCTGGCATTGACAGCCTGTGGCACGCCTGCTACGCCGACGGCTCCACCCACCCTGCCTCCAACACAGCCGCCAGCGGCCAGCCCAGTCCCAGCCAGCACCGATACCGCCCTGCCGGCGCCTACTACCGCCGCGACCCAGCCGCCAACCCAACCCGCTTCGACCCAATCGATATCCGCGGTCACCATCATGACCAGCACTAAGAATGGTATCAGTGGTTCCTTCCTGGTGGATAGCATGGGTCGTAGTTTGTACATCTTTATGAATGACACCCAGAACGGTGGGACTAGCGCTTGTACGGGCGCCTGCGCCGCAAACTGGCCTGCGCTGACCGTGACGGAAACACCAGTGGCTGGCGACGGTGTTGACGCCACTATGCTGGGCACCATCACCCTGCCCGATGGTTCCATGCAAGCGACGTACAACGGTTGGCCGTTGTATTACTTCGCCAAGGACATTAATCCCGGTGATACGAATGGTCAGGGCGTCAACGGCATCTGGTATTTGGTTGCG
>JAKANW010000445.1 GCA_021823555.1 Chloroflexota bacterium | reverse complement strand
ATTTTTGGTGTAGAAGGTCTCGATGAATTGCGCCACAGTTGCCAGGTCTGCGGAGACGCCGTGCAAGGAGTTTTCCAAAACGGGCAGGCTTTCCATCGGGTAGAAGAAGAAGTCGCCCGAAAGATGAACATCCTTCAATACACCATTCTCGTTGACCGCGGTGACGCGAAGCAGTCCGCCTGGGGTTTTGAGCATGTTCTGGATGACGTACACGCCCTCGCGAATCTTCACTTGACGCGCATCAGGACGGCGGCGGTCGTTGGCGAGCAGCCATTCGTCGGTGTGGCGTTCGCGCTGCAGTTCGTCGGCCTTCGCCACTAGGTCCGCGTCGGGGGCGGTCTTTAGCGTCATTGGCCCAAGAATGGACTCGTAGCGCTTCGCCAACGCGTCGCCCAGTGCGCGCGTCTCAGGCACGCTGCCCGTCTCGCGCCGGATGGTGCTGAGATTCTCCTGCAGGGTCTTGAAAACCTTATCGCGGAATTTCTCATCGGGCACACGCAGGCATTTGCTCATCGTCTCGTAATCGAAATCGAGGATGAAGTTGCCGACGATAATGATCATGTCGTTGATCTCGGCCGCGCCGTTACCCGACACCTTACGCCCGCTGGCAATGATGTCGTTGATGGGTTTGTAATCGCAATTAACGCCGAACTCGCGGTAGGTCTCCACCACAGGCATGAGGAACTTGCGATAGAGCGCGTCCTTGTCGCTGACCACCTGCGGGTTGTCCTTGCGCAGGACGAGTTGATAGAATAACTGCCCGCCATCGAGATACACCGCGCCGCCTCCCACCTCGCGGCGGAAGACGGGAATATTGTGAGCGGCCGCGTAGGCCAAGTCGATTTCCTGTTCGGCATCCTGGTGATAGCCGATACACACGTATGGCGTGGCAGGTCTCAAAATAAAAAGCGCCTCATGCTGCAAATACGCGGCGGCATGATACAGAGCCTGGCTGTGTTCCCAGGAAACTTTGTCGAGGAAGAAGTAATCCATGATGTTTCTCCGATTTTGATGATTGCAAACTTTTTCTGGCAATTACCATTTATCAATTACCGCTGACCAACCCCCACCCGCGCAAAACCCGCTCGGCTCGTTCCAGGACCTCGGGCATGACCGCCTCGATCTCCGGGCTGATGCCAACCCCGATCGACAGGTCCACGGGCTGCGCGCCCACCAAATGCAAATGTTCCGGAAAGTGATCGCGGAACTTCGCCAGCCCCAACACTTCCTGAAACGTAATCTGGTGGTCGGACATCTTGATGTTGCGATACAGGGGAATTTCATCCTTGGGCAATTCCATCACCTGCCCAGGCACGGAAAAACGAGAGACCATCGAGTCGAGCACCAACAGGTGGGAGGCTTCCTCCACCCACGGCAACAGATTCAATCCCAACGCGCCGCCATCCAGGAACTCCACCTCTGGGGCACGGTCAGCAAGTTTTTCCTGCAAGAGGGCAAGGGCATGTACCCCCAAACCTTCGTCTTTATTCAGCGTGTTTCCCAACCCCATCACAATTTTACGGCCACCATTAATTTCCATATCCAGCATCTCCAGGTCAAATTATAAAACCTTTCCCCGCACCGCTACTCCTCTCTTGCGAGAGGAGTAGCGAATTCAAAGTCAATTACAAAATTAACTCACACAGACATTCAAACCGGTTGCGACCTCGCCGAGATCGTTGCCGTCGGCGTCCACCATGTGGATGGCACAGGCCATGCACGGATCGAACGAATGGATGGTGCGCAGGATTTCCAGCGGCTGGTCGGGCACCGCGAGCTGTGTGCCAACCAGAGACTTCTCGTACGCGCCCGCCTGTTCCTTTTGA
Source organism: Chloroflexota bacterium (assembly GCA_021823555.1). Next base: position 2,191 of record JAKANW010000445.1, on the reverse strand, counting down.
TCGCGCGGGGAGGCATTCCAGGTGGTCGGAACAACCATCTGGTAGTTGGAGAGTTTGCCATTGTCAATCACACACCAGTGACCCAGCGCGCCGCGCGGCGCCTCCATGAAACCGAAGCCCTCGGCGTGGGAAGGCCAGGTGTGCGGTTCCCATTTGTCGCCGTTGAGGGTATCGGTATCGCCAGCCTTGATGGTGTCAATGAGGGCGTTGTATTTCTTGAGCATCTCGTCGGCGAAGACCTTGGTCTCGATGGCGCGGGCGGCAGTGCGGCCGAGGGTGGAGAAAACAGCCTCGATCGGCGCGTTGAGCGTCTTGAGGACAAAGTTGGTCAGGTCCTGGGTCTGCTTGTGGCCGGAGGCGTACATCGCCAGCACACGGGCCAGCGGCCCGACTTCCATCGGGGTCTCGGCCCAACGCGGAGCCTTGAGCCAGGAGTACTTCTGCTCGACTTCGAGTTGTTCGAGCGGCGGTTTGGGACCGGTGAAATTGAACTTGGTCTCTCCCTTCCACGGGTGCAAACCGACATTGTCACCTACGCTCTGCTCGTACCACGAGTGCGCCACAAATTCCTTCATTTTTTCGAAGTCGCGCGGGTTCGGTTCTTCGATGTGCGAGAGATCGCGGTTCAAGATGACGGCGCGCGGCACAACGTACTTCGAGGTGTCGCTGTTGTCGGTGTCGGGCAGTTCGCCCCAAGTCAGGAAGTTGCCGAGGCCTTCGCCAAGACCGGCATATTCCAGGTAATACGGTGCGACCGCTAGCAGGTCGGGAATGTAAACCTGGTCCACAAAAGCGATCATGCGGTCGATGCTGTCCTTGATAATGGACAGGCGGTCGGCGTTGAGGGCTGTGTCGCTGTTCAGGTCAATGGGCATCGGCACGCCGCCCACCACGAAGTTCGGGTGCGGGTTCTTGCCGCCGAGGATGGTGTGAATTTTGGTGAAGGTCTTCTGGGCATCCAACGCTTCGAGATAGTGCGCCACTGCCAGCAGGTTGATTTCGGGCGGCAATTTGTAAGCGGGGTGTCCCCAGTAGGCGTTCGCAAAAATGGACAATTGTCCACTATCGACAATGCGCTGTACTTTGCTCTGGACGTCCGCAAAATAAGCGGGCGAGGAATTCGGCCAGGGCGAAATGGTCTGCTGAATGGCGGAGGTCTGCTTCGGGTCAGCCTTGAGCGCATTGACCACGTCCACCCAATCCAACGCGTGCAGGTGATAGAAGTGCATCACGTGATCGTGCACGTACTGCTGGGTGATCATCAGGTTGCGCATCAGGTTGGCGGCCTTGGGAATTTGGATTTTCAAGGCATCTTCCACCGAGCGGATGGAGGCAAACGAGTGAACGGTGGTGCAGACGCCGCAAATGCGCTGGGTGAAGGCCCAGGCTTCGCGCGGGTCGCGGCCTTTCAAAATGATCTCGATGCCGCGCACCATTGTGCCGGAGGAATATGCGCTCTTGATCGTGTTGCTTGAGTCCACCTCGGCTTCGATGCGCAGGTGGCCTTCGATACGGGTAATGGGATCAACTACAAGTCGTTTAGCCATGGGATAGCTCCTATTCTTCCAACGCGTCTGCCACCATTTGGGCTAGGCCGGTGACTTTCCAATCCAGTTTGAAATGCTCCACACTGTCGGTAAATTGCAAACGGCAGTTCGAGCACGTCATCGTGACGGTCTTCGCACCGACCGCGTTCACCTGGTCGATCTTCAATTCGAACGCGGCATAGCGCACCGGGTCCGCCGCCTTGACGGCGATCACGCCGCCGCCGCCGCCACAACAGATGGATTCTTCGCGGTTGGGAGTCATTTCCTTGAACGCGTCGGGGGCCAGGACCTTGAGGATGTCGCGCGGTTCCTGGATGTGTCCACCCTTGCGCTGGATCTTGCACGCGTCGTGGAAGGTGATGGTGCCGTTATTATTGAAGAAGCCTGGTTTGATCTTGATACGTCCGCTGCCCACCAGTTCGCCCAACACGCCGGTGATGTGGATGATCTCGAAATCGTTGGCTTCGGGCAGCCAGTTGGCGGCGTGCCAGCGCAGCGCGTCATAGGCGTGGCCGCACTCGGTCACCACGATGCGCTTGACACCCAAGTCCTTTGCGCCTTCGAGCACGCGGCTGAGGAACAACTTGGTGTGCTCCTCGCTGCCTTCATAAAAACCAAAATTGACGATCTCGCGCGCCTTGCTG
>JAKANW010000444.1 GCA_021823555.1 Chloroflexota bacterium | reverse complement strand
CTGACAGCGGCGCGGACTGCCAATTTGGCGGAAGCCGGCTCGAGGTCCACGAAGGAGGCGGATTGAGTGAGGATGAGTCCGCCATTTTTGCGAAGGTCTGCACATCCAATGAAGTCATCCAATTGGGCGAGTACATCCCGACCTGCGTAGATGCGCTTATTGAGAATATCCAGCCAGTAGAGAGTTTGGGTGCGGGCATCCCAAAAGGGACCTTCGCCGAGTTCGGCGCGGGCATCGAAGAGGAGTTCAGCTTTCATGAGAGGGGATATACCTTGAGGCGAGTTTCCCGTCAAGCTCGTTTTATGCTTGACTTTTTAGAACAAGTGTTCTATACTAAGCACAGTCAAGTCTTTCCTTCGGTTCCCAAAAGGAGATTTCCCATGAACCGCTCTTTCAAACTCCAACTACTCCCGTTCCTGCGCGGCACCGCCCTCAAGCGCGGAGCGATCTTTGGCGGCATTTTGTTCGCGGCTTTGATGGCCTTCGAGGTCTTCAACTTCTCCACCACCCAATTTGCCCTGCTGGATATGCTCGGCGATCTCAAGTTCGCGGGGATGCGCTGGGCCACCGTGCTGGCCGTCGCCTTCTGCGGCATTGACTTTGCCGGCATCGCGCGCATCTTCACGCCCGAGCAGGGACGCGACGAGCCCACCGAAGTCTGGTATCTGTTCGGCGCCTGGCTATTGGCGGCGGCCTTCAATGCCATGCTGACCTGGTGGGGTGTCTCGGTTGCGATCCTGAACCACACCACCGCCGGCGGCGCGCTGCTCGGACAAGCCACCATGACCAAGGCCGTGCCAATCCTCGTGGCTTGCATGGTCTGGCTGATCCGCGTGCTGATCATCGGCACCTTCTCGGTGGCGGGCGAACGTCTCTTCACTTTGGATGAGGTCCGTCCCGCTCAGCGGACTGCGACCCAGCCGGCTGCGGCTGCGTTCAGGCCTGCCTCCCAACCCCGCGTCAACAACATCCCCGCTTCGGCTTACGTCCGTCCCGCGCCCAAGCCGACGCCCGCCTATAACAACAATCCGCGCCCCGTCGAGCCGACTTATCATCCTGTCGGCGTAGCCGCCCAAGGCAGGAGCGAAAACAATTCCCTTAGAAGTTAGGCGTTTCGCCACGCCTGGCCCCTCCTTCCATCCAACCGCTGAGACGCCCGAAAAGGCGTCTCATGCGTTTAACGTGTTCCCTTTTGAGAGGGTAAAATAACCGGCAGGAAAACCATGTGGATTGACACCTTTCCTGCCTTTGTGGATTTCTGGGATTTGGCGAAAGGGCGTTGCCTCAATGACCAAATCGAAAAGTGGGCAAACGTATATTTGAGTCCCTGGCCTGAATTGCTTGCAAAGCAAACCGAGGATTATGCATCCCAGAATGTGGACTGGCGGGAAATAGCGAGAGATAAGATTTTTCCGTTTTTGGAACAGCGGCTCGAGAAAATGAATCAGGCGCATACAAACCTGCTGGCTTTATGCGGAACGACCTTTCTGGATGCCAAACGGATTCTCCAATTCGAGGTGGAGGCCATTTTCGTCATCCACGTTGGGATTGGCTGCGGCGCGGGCTGGGTGACAACCTTTCAAGACTCTCCTGCAATCTTGTTGGGACTGGAAAATATCGTTGAAAACGACTGGCAGGAAACCGATTCACTGAAAGGGCTGCTGACTCACGAGATCGGTCATCTCCTCCATTACCACTGGCGTTCGCAGTGTGGAAACGAATTAAAGGACTCTGCCTGGACGCGACTTTTCGATGAAGGCTTTGCTCAATATTGCGAGGGTCTCCTGTCACAGGCGGGACAGTTTCATCAAGACGCGTCCGGCAGGAGCGATGATTGGCTGATGTGGTGTGAAAGCCACAAAGCCTGGCTGGCGGCTGAGTTCCTGCGCGTTGTCCATGCCAATGAATCGGCTTCAAAATTCTTCGGTTCGTGGTTCGAGATCGAAGGGCAAAGCGAAACAGGATACTTTCTCGGATACGAAGTGATAAGGAACCTGTCTCAAAAAGGAATGGCTCTGAAAGAGATCGCTGCTCTCGACCCTGAGGAAGTCGCCGAGCCGATCTTGAGAGGCATGATCTGACATTCTCAAAAGCCGTTGGGCCAAGTATTTCCCCTTGGCCCTTTGCAGTGATGTTTTTCGCGATAGAATTCAACCATCATCCCGCAAGGATGGAAATCCTCATGACCGACTCTCCTCACCCCATCTATCGCATCACTGACCTGCACGAGACCGAGCGTCCGCGCGAGCGGCTGGCGTCGTTAGGCCCTCAAGCCTTGACCAACGCCGAGTTGATGGCCATCCTGCTGCGCGTGGGCGTGCCTGGCGAGAATGCCGTCCAGGTTGGGCAGCGACTATTGCAGCAGTTTGGCGGGCTGGCAGGGATGCACCGCGCTCCCTTCGAAGAACTCTGCAACCAGCACGGCATTGGCGCGGCCAAGGCTGCGCAGATCAAAGCTGCCATTGAATTGGGCAGGAGACTCACACTCGAATCGCCGGAAGAGCACCCAACCATCAACAGTCCAGCCGACGCGGCCGCCTTATTGCAGTACGAAATGTCCGCGCTGGAGCAGGAGCATTTGCGCGTGATCCTGCTCGACACACGCAATCGCGCGCTGGACATCGTCGAGGTGTATCAAGGCTCGGTCAACTCCTCCCAGGTGAAAGTGGGCGAGGTGTTCAAGGCTGCCATCCGGCGCGGTGTACCGGCGCTGATCGTGGTCCACAATCATCCCAGCGGCGATCCGACTCCCAGTCCCGATGATGTGGCTGTGACACGCGCATTCGTCCAGGCGGGCAAGCTGCTGGACGTGGACGTGCTCGATCATTTGGTCATCGGGCAGGGGCGCTTTGTATCCTTGAAGGAAAGAGGCCTGGGATTTGGCTAATTGCTTTTATTTATAAACTGTGCCTCACGCCAAACTCCTGAAACTCTCCCGTCACGGTTTCCCATTCCACTTTTGCATCATTCACGAACGCGGCGCGCGGGCCTCGTTTCATCGCTTCGATGAGACGTTCCACCTTCTCACGTTCCCCCTCCGCAACCGCCTCGACTGTGTCGTACCCAACATTACGAACCCAACCGGTCAGGCCGCCGATCCACTGGGCGCTGTATTCCACATGAGCGCGAAAGCCAACGCCTTGTACGCGCCCCTTCACCCAGACGTGGGCGCGCACGATTTCGGGATGATCGTTCACCTCATTTTTTCCTCTCTCGCAGCATTTTAATTCCACCCCAGAGCGGGAATAGTAGGGCCAGTACCATCACCAGGATATACGGCGACAGGTTGAACAACGCCACTCCAAAAACATTCTGCCCAAGCACACTCTCGCGCCAGCGTGTGTCCAACTGGCTCAATGGTACTCCGAACGCGCGCGTCGGCCCAAGTTCGCAATCGAGGCCGTCGGTATAAGCTTTGGTCAGCGCGATCAGGCCGGTCGTACCATAGGTGTCGCGCAGGTAGCGGACGAAGGATTGGGATTGGGCATAGGCCAGGTACGCCCGGCCAGAATCGGGGGGGAAGGATGCGCACAGTTCCGAGAAGGGCAGCAATGATCCATTCTTGCTGGCGATGGCCAGGGCATTGGCATAGTCCGCTTTGGGATAAAGTTCCACCATGGAAGCGACGCCTTCGTTAAGCCAGGTTGGCAGGCGGCGATAGCCGATATCACCGAGGTCGCGATACAGCATCACGTGCGCCAGTTCGTGGGGAATATCGGTCTCCATCTGAATTCCCTGTGCGGGACCGGGCGCAATGGCTACCATAGCCACCCCCAAGGTTGGATCGGCATGCCCACCCGTCCATTGCTTTCCACCCAGGAAGAGCGCGCCCTGCAAATCATCGGCATTGGAATACACGTACACACCCAGCGGGGCATCCAGCGTGAGCGGCAGCACCTGGCTGATCGCGTTCAGGCCCGCCCGCGCTGCATCGAGCGCAGCCTGACCGAAAGCGGCATCCCCGTCATACCAGTGGACTGTCAACTGATCCTGTGCTGTTTGTTGCCAGGGGAAACGATTATCA
>JAKANW010000443.1 GCA_021823555.1 Chloroflexota bacterium | reverse complement strand
ACAAACGAACCGAGGAAGCTGTCGCCGCCGGTGACGATCACTTTTTTGTTTTGCCAGAAATTTTCTGCCATGATTTTCTCCTGAGTTGGGACTCCAAAGTCTTCAGACTTTGGAATGTACCTGCCACTCCGAAGTCTGAAGACATCGGAGTTCGTTTCTATTGAACGATAAACTGCGCGTTTCGATATTTCTCGTCGTGCGGGTTGCGGATCAGCCCACTCTTGAGGGCAAAGACCAATTCGCGGATGCCGTCATCAACAGTCAATGTGGTCTCGTAGCCAAGTTCGCGCTTGACCTTTTCGAACGAGACGGTAATATCGCGCATGTCGCCGCCAAAAGTCAGGTCTTTGTACGAGACGACGGTTTCGGGCATGCGCCGCAGCACAAGCTCGACGATCTCATCCTTGGTATAGTTGCCGCTGTCCGCGCCGAGGTTGTACACCTGGCCGCGCGCTTTCGCTTCGGGGGCGTCGAGTCCCAGCATGATGCCGCGGATCGTGTCGCGCACGTGGATGAAGGAACGCGAGTAGCCGCGCTGGTAAATGAGCAGTTCGCGCTTCGAAAACGCGTCCAACACGAACTGGTTGATGATCAAATCAAAACGTGTGCGCGGGGAAATTCCGTAAAGCGTGGCAAAGCGGAAGAGCAACGGTGCGGTCGGCGCGTCCTTTTGACCGAGCAGAAATTGCTCCGCGGCAATATTCGTCTCAGCGTAGAGCGACTGCGGGTTGAGCGGAGATTCTTCGGTGACCGGTTTGCCATCGGGCGAGAGACCGTAGTTGCTGTAAGTGGAGGCGAACACAAAACGCTTCATGCCCAAACCAACCGCCTGGTCGAAGACCAGCTTGGTCGCATCCACGTTGTACTTCCAGGCGGCTTGCCTGCCCACGGCCTGGCAGGCCGGGAACCCGACGATGGCCGCCAAATGGATCATCGCATCGGGCTGCGGCCAGCCATCGCGGAGGGAATCCTTGACGGCGCGCGGCTCGGTCACATCCGCTTTGACAAAATGGAAATTGGGGTGGTGCAAAAATGGGACGAGCGATTCCCCGCCAAACAGCAGGGTGTCGAGGACGGTAACGCGCCAGCCAACGCGCAGCAACTCCGAGGTCAGGAGCGAACCGATGTAGCCCGCCCCGCCGGTGATAACAGCATGTCGTTCTTCGGTCATTGATTCTCCTCCATGCGTAAAATTACCTTCCAGCCCTTTACCTCCAACGCGGGGGCGGACTCGTCGGTCGTCACCTGAATGCCCTGCTCCAGGCAGGTCAGGCGGGCAATGTCGGCCACGTCGCCTCCGCCAAGGATGCGGACGCGGTCGCCGCCAGCGCGGCGGACGGCGTTGACGTGTTCCTTCACGCGTTGGCGCGTCTTGCGATACAGATCGAAGGAGTGTTCCACGTAGTCCACCGCCAGACGGGCACGCAGGGCGATGCCTTCAGGTGTGATGATGTAGCGCAGTTTCTTGCGCTCTGCACGCGAGACCTTGATGTAGCCTTTTTCGATCAAGCGTTTGAGATGCCAGTTGACCGTGCCCACCGCCACACCAAGTTGGGTGGCGAGAGTGGACTGGTTCACATCGGGATCACTCTCGATTTGCTCGAGCAGGGTAAGTTCACGAACAGTTTCTTGGGTTTCCATGGTTCAAAATTCAGTCACTGAATTATAACATAGCAGAAACCGGCTTTCTCTACCTTTGGCGGAAAGCCGGTTTCTGCTGTAAAATCAGCCCCGCATGAACACCCCCACTTTTGATTCTGCCGGACAAATCTACCAAAAAACCCGCATGGCCCACTGGGACAAAGCCGCACAGTTGAGCGACTCCTGGCATGGCTGGGGCAGCGCGTACCACAAACGCATGGAGCAGGTCTACCGCTTCCTCGTCAGCCCGGGCCAGCGCGTGCTCGAGATCGGCAGCGGTCTCGGCGACCTGTTGGCCGCGCTCCAACCCGCGCGCGGCGTGGGCGTGGACTTTTCCGCCGAAATGGTCAACCGCGCCGCGGCGCGCCACCCCAACATCAAATTCATCCACGCCGACGCACACGACCTGACCTTCCTCAAGGAAACCTTCGATGCCATCATTCTCTCGGACCTGGTAAATGATGCCTGGGATGTCCAGCGCGTGCTTGAACAGATCCGTCCATTATGCACGCCCGGCACACGTCTCATCTTGAACTTTCACAGCCGCCTGTGGCAGGTCACACTGAGCGCTGCCCAGCAACTCCGCCTGGCCACACGCATGCTCGAACAAAACTGGTTCACGCCCGAAGATGTGCGCGGCATGGTACACCTGGCCGGGTTCGAGACCATTCGCAGTTGGCAGGAAATCCTCTTCCCGCTTCCTGTTCCGTTGATCGAGCCATTTTGCAATCGTTTCCTCGTACGCCTGCCCTTCTTCCGCGGCCTGGCACTCTCGAACTTCGTCATTGCGCGTCCGCAGCCGGCCCAAACGCGCGAGCCGAGTGTGTCGGTCATTGTCCCGGCGCGCAACGAGTCGGGCAACATCAAGGCCATCTTCGAGCGGACGCCTCTCATGGGCCGCTTCACTGAACTAGTCTTTGTGGAGGGGCATTCAAAGGATGACACATTCGTTGCCATCGAACGGGAAGCCGCTTCGCATCCCGCGACCCCCAGCCGGCTTCTCCGCCAGTCTGGCATTGGCAAAGCCGACGCGGTACGCGCCGGTTTTGAGGCCGCCAAAGGCGACATCCTGATGATCCTCGACGCTGACCTAACTGTCCCACCCGAGGATCTACCGCGTTTTTACGAGGCGCTGGCATCAGGGCGCGGTGAATTCATCAACGGCGTGCGTCTGGTCTACCCAATGGAGAAGGAAGCTATGCGCGGGCTGAACTTCCTCGGCAACATATTCTTCAGCATTGCTTTTTCCTTCCTGCTGGGGCAACACATCAAAGATACATTGTGTGGAACCAAAGTGTTGTGGAAAACGGATTATGAACGCATCGCCGCCAACCGCGCCTACTTTGGCGACTTCGACCCTTTTGGCGATTTCGACTTGATCTTCGGCGCGGCCAAATTGAACCTCAAGATTGTTGACCTGCCCATCCGCTACCGCGAACGCACCTACGGCTCCACCAACATCTCGCGCTGGAAACATGGACTGCTGCTCTTCCGCATGGTCGGGTACGCGGCGCGGCGCATCAAGTTTGTGTGATACAAAAGCCGGGCATTTTTCGAATGACCCGGCTTTTGCTTTTATTTACATGCGCGAATATCCACCAGCTTGCGCCACGACTTGTGAAAATCCGTGTCGCTGCGCGTGCCGTTGACTTCGACCACCTGTTTGACACAAGCGTCACTCAGCGCCTTCTGTACATCCGGCGAGAAATTCTCCCAGTTTTCCAGACTGTAATAAAAATAATCAAAGCCCGCGGCCCGCAAAGCGCGCGGGAAGGGATTCTTGGCAAGGACGATCCAGGAATCTTTCGGCACGTACCATGTCACATTGGAATCAGTGTAGCGCCCAAAGACGGTCACGGCGCGGGCGGGTAGCGTATCAAAGATCAGCGCATTGGGTTCGAGTTTGTCCCAATATTGATCGTACACTTGGACATCCATCTGGCTGAGCGGCGAGACCGGTTTTTGTGCAGCAGTAAGTTCCACGCCAAACAGGATCACCCCGCCAAAGATGATTACGATCCCAACCGAGAGCAATGCCTGCTTCAGACGCGGCGTGCGCGATCGGGCCCAAACCCAAAACAGTGGGACAAAGTAAAGTTCCAGGGGAATGAGGAAATCGCCGAAGAGACGGCTGGTGGCAGTCACACCGGCGCTGCCTTCGTAACGCATAAAGAGCGAGCCGATCCCTGTCACCGCGCCGAAGACCAGCGCAGCCTCCCACCAGCGATGCGCCTTGAGCATCTTCCAGACCCAAATGGCCATGATGGGAATTGCGATCAGCACCGGGCCTACTTCCAGCAGGGCCAGAACCAATTGGCGCGGATCAGTCAGGTCGAGCAGGCCCAAATGTCCAGAAATGACCGTTGGGTGCAGATTGAAGGCAAAGC
>JAKANW010000442.1 GCA_021823555.1 Chloroflexota bacterium | reverse complement strand
GGTGGTCACCATCCGCTCGCACAAACTGCCCCTCGTCAAGGGCTTTCTCATGTACCTCACCGCAGTCATCCAGACCATCTTGCTCAACCACAATCCCGCCACCGTACAATTCCAGAGCGAGCAGGATACCTGGCAAGACACGGTGCTGATGATCACCATCTGCAACGGCGGGCGCGAAGGCGGCGGCTTCATGATCTCGCCCGACTCCAAAGTCGATGACGGCGTACTCCAATTCCTCAACGTCAAAAAAGTCTCGCGTCCCATGATGTTCCGCCTCGTACCCGAATTCATGAAAGGCACGCACTTGCGTTTCAAACAAGTTCAACTCGGCAGTTTCCGTAAACTCAGCATCGCCTCCGACCACCCCCTTTACATCCACATCGACGGCGAAATCTTCACCAGTTTTGGCTCCGACGTGCGCAAGATCAACGTGGAAGTCATTCCAAACGCCTTGCAAGTGGTCAAAGGCTAAGCAAGGCGGGCGCGGACATACTGTATACTTGCCCTATGCCCGACCTGCTCGCTTCCCTGCTCCCGCATGACCTCGGCCACCTGCGCATTTTGGCGGAACTGTGGGGCTTGGAACTGGAATCGCACACCCGCGACGAAGCCGCCGGCGAACTGACCGCTTCTTTCCTGAACCCGGAGTTGGCGCGTGAAACCCTGGAGGTTCTGCCGCCCGAAGCGCGTCCCGCGTTGGACGCGTTGCTCACCGCGGGCGGGCGAATTCCCTGGGCCGAGTTTGCGCGTCGCTTCGGCGAGATCCGCGAGATGGGCCCCGGCAAACGCGACCGCGAGCAACCGCACCGCAAACCTGCCTCTGCTGCCGAGATGCTCTTCTACCGCGGTCTGCTGACAAAGGCATTTTTTGAAACCGACAAAGGCGCGCAAGAATTCGCCTACATCCCCAATGATTTGCTGGAAGTCCTAAAACGCGAGGCGCGCCAAACAACCGCTGGGACCTCGAACGAGGCCTTGGGACGTCCCGCTACACCGGTGGAAAAAGCCCACGAACTCCCCGCCACCGACCGCGTGCTGGATGACGCCGCCACCCAGCTGGCCGCGTTACGCATTGGCAAGGCGGATTGTCAATCTGCCCCACAACTTTCCGCCCTGCTCCATGCCGCCAAACTGCTCAAGAAAAATGTCCTGCAAACCGAGGCGGTGAAACGCTTCCTCGAAGCCCCGCGCACCGACGCGCTCTCTGTGCTCGTGGAGGCGTGGAAAACTTCCACCACCTTCGATGAATTGCGCCTGCTCCCCGGCCTGGCCTGCGAAGGCGAGTGGAAGAACGCGCCGCGTGAAACGCGGCAGACCATCCTCAACTTCCTTCAGGCGATTCCCCAAAACCAATGGTGGAGCCTGCCCGCCTTCCTGCGTGATATCAAACTGAAACATCCCGACTTCCAACGCCCCGCCGGAGATTACGACTCGTGGTTCATCAAGCGCGCCGCGGACGGACAGTACCTGCGCGGTTTCGCTTACTGGGACGCGGTAGACGGCGCGCTCGTCCGCTTTGTGATTCAGATCATGCACCAGCTGGGACTCGCGGACCTGGCCGCGCCCGAAGCCGACAAGGAATTCACGGCTTTCCGCCTGACCTCACCCGACACGCGCCGCCCCTCGCTTGAAAACGGAAAGATCGCCATCGCGTCCTCGGGGAAAATTTCCGTGGCGCGGCTGGCTCCGCGCGCCGTGCGTTACCAGATTGCACGCTTCTGTGAATGGGAGGAGCCCAAGGCGGACGAATACATTTACCACGTCTCCTCGCGTTCGCTCAAACGCGCCGGTGAGCAGGGACTCAAGGCCGAGCAGCTGCTGTCGCTGCTGGCCAAGCACACCAGCGGCAACGTCCCGCCTGCGTTGGTGAAGTCGCTCAAACGCTGGGAGGCGAACGGGACCGAAGCCCGGGTTGAGACTCAAACCGTGTTACGGGTCAGCCGGCCGGAAGTCATGGAGGAGTTGCGAGCGTCGAAGGCGGCGCGCTTCCTCGGCGATCTGCTCGGTCCGACGGCAGTCATCGTCAAGCCGGGGGCGTTATCCAAAGTGGAGGCCACACTGGCTGAAATGGGCCTTCTGCTCGAGGTTGCCGAAACGCCTGCGTTATAATTCGACGGGGTAGTGAAAGGGTGCTTCTCATTTTTTAACCAAGCTCAATCTGGAGGGCCGCATGGAAAACGCCATCGCTTCGCTTCGACCTATGCGTTTGGGGGAAATTCTCGACCAGGCCATTCGTTTGTATCGCCGAAATTTTGCCGCCTTCATTGGCATCATTGCATTGGTATATGTTCCCATCACATTGATTCAATTGGGGCTCTCCTACCTGACGACCGCCGGTTTGAACACAAACGCGTCCAGCCCCAGCCAGATATTCACTGCGTCTTATTTCGTGGGCATCCTGGGAACGGTCATCGTCGTGGTCGTCCAGTTCATCCTGGTATACGGCGTAGCCACCGCCGCCTTGACCCATGCCGTGACCAATAACTTTCTTGGGCAGCCAATGGGCATTCTTGAAGCATACCGAAAGATCGGTTCGAGTTGGGCGCGGCTGTTGGGAACATTCATCTTGGTCGGCCTGATCGTGCTCGGTTTGTTGATTGCCACGATCATCCCATGCGTCGGCTGGCTGGTGGGGCCGGGAGCGCTGATCTTCATCGCGTTTGCAGTCAACCCCCTGCTGGCGCCCATTGTGGTGGTCGAGAAGCAATCCATCTCCAAGGTTTTCCGCCGCGCCTGGGATTTGGCGCGGCGCCGCTTCTGGTGGCTGCTGGGATTCATGTTCATCCTGATCCTGTTCTCGCAGTTGGTGGTCACCGGCCCAACCATGGTGGTGAATTACACCCTGCTTCTGGTGTTTGGGCGGCAGAATTCGTTACACACCCCCTTTCTTTACACGGCCATTTCCACCCTGGTCTCGTTGATCGGCGGGTTACTCTACCTGCCTCTGCAATTAACTGCTTTCACGCTGGTGTACTTCGACCTGCGCGTGCGCACCGAAGGCTTCGACCTGGCCCTGCTCTCCATGCAAACCTCGGGCGCGCAGCCCAACATGCAGGCCATTCAAGAATTGCCAGTGCAGCCGCCGAACGAAAAATTGGTGGAGTGGAGTGACGTGGGCAATTTCGCCATCCTCACCATCATCGGCGTCGGGTGTTACATCTTAATCACCTCACTCCTGTTCTTTGCAATGATGGTCATTTTCGGAGCGATGGGCAGATTCTAGCCGCCGGTTTTCATGCAACTCACCACACGGATCGTCCTCAGTTTTATCCTGCTCCTCACCCTCCTGGCGATCGCTGCCCCGCGCGCCGCGGGTGCGCCCGCGCCCATGTCACGAGAGGATTACTGGGCATTGGTCGAGAAAACCCGGGCAGACCTCCACGCCCTGAACGGCAAGACCCAGACTGAAGTCCGCGCTGCACTCGACGGGCTGGCCGCTGCCTGGGCCGATGTGAAAGAGGTCCAACTTGATGACGGCTCAACCATCCCAGTGGACACTTCATTCCTGGTGACAATCCTCAAAGCTGACCCGCCAAATATCGCGCAAGTGGACGGTCTGCTGGGCGGGTTGCTGGCCGCGCACAAAACCGATCCGCAACATGTGTATGACTCCTCCGACCTTGACTCGCTGGACGCGATTTTGAGCCGGCCCGAATTCCAGTGGAAGACCAACCCGATCAACGATTGGCTTCAAAATCTCTGGAACAAGTTCAACGCCTGGCTGAATCGACTGCTGGATAAAGTGAACATTCCCATCCCGCGCGGCGGAGGCCCGTTGTTTACAGTGATCGCGGTCATCCTTTTGCTGGCAGTGCTGGCATACGTGTTTCGCGGGCTGTTCACCGACCTGGTCAAGGAATCCAACGCGGAAGGTTCCACCGAGGACAGCGACCTCAACCTCACCTCGGAGACTGCCTTCCGCAAGGCGCAGAACCTTTCGGAGCAAGGCAACTATCGCACCGCGGTGCGCTACCTGTATCTGTCGTCACTGCTGATGATGGAAGAACGCGGCATCCTGCGCTATGACCGCTCGCGCACCAACC
>JAKANW010000441.1 GCA_021823555.1 Chloroflexota bacterium | reverse complement strand
AGAACTTGGATGCCAAAAAAAACGGTGATGACCAGCATGGACGCGACAAAGTAAAGGAGCATCAATCCGAGCAGGCGCAGGTAAAATGCGCGCCCATCGCTAAAGATCTCATGGAACGAAACTTTCTCCGCGCCGCGATCCGCTTTCAATGCGCCCACGGTCAACGCCGCGCGGACGAGAGGCGTGAGACCGAACGAAAGAAACATCGTCACAAAAAAACCGACTCCCATGAGAACCCAGGGAAGCGGGCTGTCGAACCAGCGATTTGGGTTGTTCTCGAACATGATCATAAACATCGGCACGAACATCAGCGGGAAAAAGAGGTATATGGCAAAGGCCATCACGAAGGCCGCGCCCCATAATGATTTGTTCTTCCATGTGATTTGCCCTGCTCGGGTGATGACATCGCCAAAATTCAAAGACATGCCTGCCTCCTGCAAGAGACCCAAAGGTTGTTCGGCCACCAAAGCCGGGAATTAAAATGAACCGCAGTCAAGCCATCTTCTTTCCCGGCAAAGGCAACCGTTAGGGTTTGTTATTTTCATTCCCATTCAATTGTCGCGGGCGGTTTGCTCGTAATATCATACACGACCCGATTGATTCCGTCCACTTCGTTGACGATGCGGTTCGCCGTCCTCGCCAGCAGTTCATGCGGCAGGCGCGCCCAATCGGCGGTCATGAAATCCTCGGTCGTCACCGCGCGGATGGCCGCCGCCTCCTGGTAAGTCCGCTGGTCGCCCATCACGCCCACCGAGCGCACAGGGAGCAACACCACAAACGCCTGAGACGTGTCCGCGTTCTTGCCCAAAAACCCTGCATTGGATAATTCCTCGATCAGGATCGCGTCCGCCGCCCGCAAACGGGACACACGCTCCGGCGTCACCTCGCCGAGACAGCGCACGGTCAAACCCGGACCCGGGAACGGTTGCCGCCAAACGAGCGCTTCCGGCAATCCCAGCGCTTCGCCCACCGCCCGCACCTCATCTTTGAACAGATAGCGCAGCGGCTCGACCAATTCAAATTCCATATCCTGCGGCAGGCCGCCCACATTGTGATGTGACTTGATCTTCTGCGCCTTGTTCCTGTCCGGCGCAGACGACTCGACCACGTCCGGGTAAATCGTCCCCTGCACCAAAAACTTCGGCTGGCCCACCTGCCTGGCCTGCTGTTCAAAAATGCGGATGAACTTCTCGCCAACGATCTTTCGTTTTTGCTCCGGGTCTGTCTCGCCTTTTAGAGCGCCGAGAAAGTCATCCGCGGCTTCGACGGTGATCAACTCGGCATGGAGATGCCCGCGAAACGCGTCCGCGACCTGCGCGCCTTCGTTCTTGCGCAGGAGACCGGTGTCCACGAACACGCAGACCAACTGGTCGCCGACGGCCTTGTGCACCAACGCGGCCGCCACAGACGAGTCCACGCCGCCCGAGACCGCCGCGAGGACGCGTTCCGATCCCACCTGCTCGCGGATGCGTTTGACCGCGTCTTCGATGATCGAAGCCGGAGTCCATTCGGGCTTCGCGCCGCAGATGTCAATGGCAAAATGTTTGAGCAGGTGGCTTCCGTTCGGCGTGTGGCGCACCTCTGGATGAAATTGCACCGCGACGTACTTGCGCGTGAAGTCGGCCATTGCGGCAATCGGGCTGTTGTCGCTTTTCGCCAGCGCCACAAAGCCCGGCGGCATCTTGGTGATGCGGTCGCCGTGCGACATCCACACTTTCGAGATCACATCCAGCGCTGTGCCGGGCGCCAGCGTTTGAATCTCGGCGGGACCATACTCGCGGTGCGCGGACGGGTCCACCTGCCCGCCCAGCGCGTGGGTGAGCGCCTGCATCCCGTAGCAGATGCCGAGGATGGGCAATCCCGACTTCAAGATGAAATCTTGAATGTACGGCGCGCCTTCTTCGTAAACGGACTTGGGGCCACCCGAGAGGATGAATCCCTTTGGCTGGATGGACATGATTTTTTCCTGCGGCGCATCCCACGGGAACAACTCACAGTAAACCTGCGCCTCGCGCACGCGACGGGCGATGATCTGGGCGTATTGGGAACCAAAATCAAGAATAGCAATGGAGTTCTGCATCAGTGAATTTTTATTCCTTTCGGATGCGGGCAATCAGCCGTGCGCCCAACCAATTGGCGATCACAAGGATTTGTGGATAGGCAAAATTTGCGAAATACATTGAGCGCACGGTGGCCGGATCGCAAACCGCCAGGTCCGCGAAGCGACAGGTTGCCCACAGGGAAATGTTCGTCAGCGCACTCACGGCAAGGACAAAGACGGCCGCCAGCCGGGCGCGGGGGTTGGTCTCGATGGCATCCGTCCACGCGCTAAGCCAGACCAGTTCTCCCATCGCCAAAGCGATGATCTTGACACCGCGTTCATCCACATACACATTCGAGGCGAACAAGAGCGAAGCGCAGGCAACGGCCAGCCAGCCATTCAAAAAATTGCCTGCGCGCTTGTATGGTTTTCGATGCATCTTGTTCTGCGAGGAGAGGATATTGACAGACAGGGGGATATTTTTCAACACCGATTATAGCCGCACTTGCCCGCTTCGTCCGGAAGGGACCCTTGCAGGGCCGGTAGGCAGGTCTTGGCGCGTCTCCATATACTCCAGGTTTTTGAGAGCATGTGAACACATGAGACGATTACGGTTCAACCTCCGCAACCAGGTGAAAATGCAATTGCGGCACATCCTGAAACTCCCCGCCGTTGACGATGAGCCGGCAGGCAGGGGGGTTACATATATTGCCAGGGGATGATGGTTATCCTATCGTCTACTTTTTCGGGACGCGTTCCCATGGTCACGACGAAGGCGCGTTTCACTTTTTCGCCATAATCCGCGATGAAACTTTTCAGGCCGGTCAAGTCAGATGGAGAAATGCTCGATGCGCTTTTAATTTCAATGGGAATGAGTTCCTCGTGCGATTCGAGCACGCAATCCACCTCCGCCCCGGCAGACGTCCGCCAGTAATAGACTTTGTGATTCGTTTTCAGCAGGCGTATCCTGCGGATCAGTTCCAGAATCACCGCGTGTTCGAACAGCACACCTTTTTGCGCATTAAGCGTTTCGGGCACAAGGGGAAGGCGGGCGAGCGCGTTCCGAACTCCCATGTCGAAGAAGTAATAGCGGGAGGAGGAAAGAATCCGCTTTCGGGCGTTCTTGACATACCCATCCACGCGCTCCACAATCAGGGTATCTTCCAAAATGGAATAGAATTGCTTGATGGTGGGAACGCTGACTCCCGACTCCTTCGATAATTTGGTCAGGTTGGGAGCGGTCCCAGACTCGGCGGCGGCAAGCTCGAGAAAGCGCGAGAAAGGTCCGATCGAGCGGCTCAACGCCTCCGCGCGGATCTCCTCCTCAATATACAGGCGGGCATATGCGTGCAACAGATCGGCTGAATCCGGCATTGGTGCAGAGAGGATACCCGGCAGGCCGCCGTAAACCATGGTGTCTTCCAATGTCAGGGCGGTCTCATTGATGTTCCGCATGGAAAGCGCAGGGATGGAGGATAAATCATGCCCGGCGAGCAGTCCCAGTTCCCCCCATAGAAGCGGGTCGAGAGTCATAAGACGGATTCGACCCGGCAACAGGTTGATTCCCTTCCTTCGTAATTTGCGGGCGGACGAACCGGTGAAAAAAAAACTCGCTTTTTTCTCATCGATCAGGATTTGCGCCGCGTCAAACAGGGCAGGGACCTTTTGGGCCTCGTCAATGAACACAGAAACGTGGCCGTTGATGGCGCGCGCCTCACGTATGAGACGCTGCGGGTCGCGTTCCATCTCGATTTTTGTGGCAGGGTTTTGTAATTGGTAGGCAAGTAGGGGCTGGACATGCTCTACGGCCTCCCCAAGTATCGTGGTTTTTCCCACCTGACGAGGTCCGAGCAACAGAAACGACTTCCCTTCCTTCACGGCGGTTTCAATTGGTTCTTTCACATATCTAAACAGTGGTTTATTTATGCCTTGCATATTTAAAGTATACTTTATATTCGTGCGTGGTCAAGAGACTTCCGCAATCAAATTAATCAGGTTCTCCCGT
>JAKANW010000440.1 GCA_021823555.1 Chloroflexota bacterium | reverse complement strand
CCGGGTCAAAGGCCAGGTTAAGATAGTTGGGGTCGAAGTTATTCATGACCGTCAACTTGCTCTTGTCCAGCTTCTGCAACAGTCCCTTGCGGACCATCAGGCTGACGATGTAGTCTGTCGGTTGAACGATGTCATAGGCCGTACCGCCCGCCGAGAGTTTCGCGTACATTTCCTCGTTGCTGGAATACTCGTCACGGTTGACCTTGATCCCGTATTCCAGTTCGAAACATTCCTGCGTGTCGGGAGGGATGTATTCAGTCCATACGAAGAGATTCAACTCCTTCGACGCGACCTGAACGCGCGGATTCGGATCAGGGCATTCGTAGCCGGTGGAAGTGACTATCTTCTTGCCACCATTTGCCGCGGTGGGGGTTGGTGCAACACCGCCGCCACAGCCTGCCAGCAGGATACTCGTAAGTACCATCGCTGCCAGCAGTTTCCACAATAGGGATTTCTTCATTACTGCCTCCTTTTGGTTGGATCATATAATTAGCACGCGGGTCGGGGTTACCCGCGAAATGCCCAAAATCACTTTTCCCGGTTCTGGATCCATTGCAACAAAAGTACTGCAATGAATATGATCGTGATCCAGACCGTCGAAAGCGCGTTTACCTGCGGCGTGATAATACGCCTGAGCAAGCCGTAGACATAAATCGGCAGGGTCGTCGAACCGGGACCGTTGGTGAAAAAGGTGATGACAAAATCATCAAGGGAAAGAGTGAAAGCTAACAATGCGCCGGAAAGGATGCCCGGCAAGATCATCGGAAACGTCACGCGGCGGAAGGTGATCCATTCGTTGGCGCCGAGATCCATGGCAGCTTCCTCGTAGGCTTTGTCAAAACCCTGCAAGCGAGCCTGGACAACCAGCGTTACAAATGGGATCATAAACGCGATGTGAGACACAATGACAGTCCCCAGCCCAAGGGTGAGGCGGGCGTCACCGCTAAGTCCCATCATGTTATTCAACACCGTGAACAACTGGCTGAATAAAGTCAGGATCCCGATACCCATGACGATTTCCGGGATGACAATCGGGATGTAAAGCGAAATTTGGGAGAACGTCTTCAAGTGAAAGTTGTAACGCTGGAGCGCCAGGGCAGCCATCGTACCGATCGCAGTCGAGACCGCAGTGGCCACGAATGCGATGGTCAGCGTATTTTTGGCTGCATTCATTACTTCCTTGTTCTTGGACAGTTCACAGAACCAGTAAAAGGGGCCGCAAGGTCCCTGGACAATATTCCCGGAAGTATCCAATGCAATTTGTGACCCGAATTTTGGGATGAACCCCTCAAAGACAACATTCGTGCGCGAGGAGTTGAACGAATAGAGCATCAACACCAAAATGGGCACATACAAAAAGATGTATACCAACATGGTGGATATAATCACGAAAGGGGAACGGCGATGGGGGTTCATACCACGATCTCCTCCCCAAAGCCAAACTTCCGTGTATAGAAATAAGTCACGATCAGTGTAAGAATCATCAGGATGAGCGAAGCAGCCGATCCAAAAGTCGGGTCACGCGCATCCAGGAACTGGCGTTGAATTAAATTTCCAACCAGGATGATTTGCCGCCCGCCAAGCATATCGGAAACCACAAAGGTACCCATGACCGGAACAAAGACCAGGATGGTGCCTGCCACGACGCCAGGCATAGAGAGAGGCAGGGTCACACGCAGGAAGGTGCGGAAAGTATTGGCTCCCAGGTCTGCCGCAGCTTCGTACAACGAATTATCAATCTTTTCCAGTGAGGTATAAATCGGCAGGATCATGAAAGGCAGGAATTCATACACCATCCCCACCAGCACGGCGCCGTCTGTGTAAAGCATTTCCAGGGGTGTAAAGTGAATATGGAACAAGGCGGCCAGCCAGCCCAAGACCATATTGATCGCGCCTTCCTGTCTGAGCAGCATCATCCAGGCATAAACGCGGATCACGAAATTCGTCCACAACGGGATCAGCACCAGGAACATGAAAGTGTTGCGCCGCTTTGGTTGAGCGCGTGCGATGAAATATGCCAGGGGATAGGCCAGCACAATGACCAGCACAGTGGTATTAAAAGCCAATACCAGCGAACGCCACATGATCTGGACATAAAGCGGGTCAAAGCAACTGGCTGCGCCATTGTTGCAGGTGGTGCTGTAACCAAACAGCCGCACGTAGTTATCCAGGGAAAACTGGTAAATGACGCCGCCATCAGAACTGCGCAGGCCAAAACTCACGATCAAGGTCAGGATCAACGGGATGATAAGCAGAGCTATCATCCATAATAGTGTGGGCATCGCGAGAAGCGTGCCCTGCATGGACTTATCTTCACGCAGACGTTTCAGCATCTCGCCTCTACTCCTTCTTCAACACCAGGGTATTTTCGGGCATCAATACCAGGAAAACTTCCTGTCCAACGGTGTAGAACGACTTTGGGTCGAGCCGCGAAATACGATTCTGCTCCCACACCTTCAAATGGACGCCTCCTACATCCACGATCACGTGAGTATCGGAGCCGATATAAACTGTATTCGTCACTTTCCCTGTAAATGAATTTTGGCCGAGCTGCTTTTCCGCAATGCGGACCTTCTCCGGGCGGACGGAGACAACGACCTCCTCGCCGTTCACGATCCCATCCCCTACCGGCATCCCGGTCAGCTCGGTATTCAAGCTGGGAATGAAGACCACCGCTTCATCCTTTGACAGGGATTTGACACTGCCTTCGAGGAAATTCGACTCCCCAATGAAGTCCGCTACGAACTGGTTCTGCGGACGTTCATAGATTTCCACCGGTGCACCCATTTGCTTGACCTTTCCCTTGCTCATCACCGCGATGCGGTCGGACATGGTCAAGGCTTCCTGTTGGTCATGGGTAACGTAGATAAAAGTGATGCCCACTTCCTGCTGAAGTGCCTTAAGTTCCAACTGCATTTCCTTGCGCAGTTTCAAATCCAGCGCGCCCAGCGGTTCATCGAGCAGTAACACCTTGGGGCGGTTGACCAGCGCCCGCGCCAGTGCAATGCGCTGCTGCTGGCCGCCCGAAAGTTGTTTGGGCCTGCGGCGTTCCATCCCTGAAAGCTTGACCATCTCCAGAACCTCACCCACGCGGCGCTCGATATCCTTTTTAGGAGTTTTCGACATTTCCAGGCCGAAGGCAATGTTCTCGTAAATGGTCATGTGCTGGAACAAGGCATAATTTTGAAAAACTGTGTTCACGGGCCGCTGGTATGGGGGAACATGCCCCTGCAGATTCCCGTCAATATAAACCTCCCCGGATGTGGGCCACTCAAAACCGGCGATCATGCGCAGTGAAGTGGTCTTGCCACAGCCTGAGGAACCAAGCATCGAAAAGAACTCCCCATTCCGGATCTGCATATCCACGTGGTCTACGGCAGCAAGTTCATTTCCCTCCGGCGTAATGAACTTCTTAACCACATCTTTTAACTCAACCGTGTACTCACTCATTTTTTTTACTCACTCCTGCTGATGGATTTGAGAGTATCTTCCAAACGGTCCAGCAATGAATCCAGTTGATCGTAAGAGATCAGTAACGATGGTTCGATGCGAATAGTTTGAGCACTGGTTAGCGTACCGGCCACCAGCACCCCTCTTTGGAACAAGCCGGCTGCCACTTTATAGCCAGTCTCGGGATTTTTGAAATGCATCCCGATCAGCAACCCCTTGCCGGTAATTTTCTCATAAATTTGCGGGTATTGCGCGGCCAGTTTTTGCAGCTTCGGCAGCAGGTAATCGCCTTTCGCAGCAGCCTGCTCCCACAAGCGGTCCCGCAGCGTCACCTGGATGGAGGCGATGGCCGCCGAACAAGCCAGCGCCCCGCCGCCTGTCGTGGTCGTGTGCATGAATGGATTGGGATACATCAACACCTGCCAGATGTCTTCCGTCGAGCAGAACGCGCTGACAGGCATCACGCCGCCGCCAAGCGACTTGGCCACAGCCAGGATGTCAGGCGCGACGTTCCAATGGTCAACGCCCCACAACTTCCCGGTGCGGCCCAAACCCGTTTGCACTTCGTCGGCGATTAATAAAACACCGTAATGCTTTGTC
>JAKANW010000439.1 GCA_021823555.1 Chloroflexota bacterium | reverse complement strand
GGATTAATATCTGTTGCAAGGCTTCGCGGTCGGCGTAGATGGGTTCCATTTGCTTGGGCAGGTCGAGGTGCATGGTGATGTTCTTTTCGCGCACCTGACTGCTTGTGTACGACATGGCATTGTCGATAATGCTGTTAATGTCCACTGGCTCGGGCTTGAGGGCAGCCAGGCCGGTCTCAAGCGTGGTGACCTGGATCATGTCATCGATCAGGCTGCCGATGCGCTCAGTGGAGGCTTTGATGCGCTCCACGAATTTACGCTGCAACGCGCCGAGGATGCCTACCGACTCGCCCAACAGCAGGTCGGTATAGCCTACGATGGACGACATCGGCTGGCGCAATTCCTGCGAGATGGAGGCCACCACCTCGGCCTGTTCGCTCGAATGGACGACCTTCGTTCCCTTTTCGAGTTCGAGGATTTTCATATTCGCGTCGGCCAGCTGGTTTTGCAGGCGGGCGATATCTTCGAGGGCGAGACGCAGTTCCTTTTCTACCTGATCGAGGCCGTCTGCCCCGGATTCGTATTTGGAGGTGCGCAGGGTATCCACTTCGCGTTGCAGGCTTTCAATGCGCTTGTGAGCTTCCTCCAATTCGACTGCCGCCTCAAAGGTTGCTTCCGGGCTGGCTGGTTGTTTGAGCATGTCATCCAACTGTTGCGTCAGCTTGTCGTTCTGCTTCTGCATGTCAATCAGTTGGGCGCGGGCATGTTCGAGCGCCTCGGTGGCAGCTTGTTCTTTTTGCTGGATACTGTTCGCCTGTTTGGTACGCTGGACGATGGACACCAGTGACGTGGCAATGTTGGCCAGGAAGGCCTGGTCCTCGGCGCTCCACAATCGATTGGAATAGGGTGAGAGCAATAAGATGCCGCCGATGGATTCTTTTTCCTTCGTCAGCATCATCGGCACGGTCAGCAAGTTGCCTGGATTGCCGATGCCGAGCACTTCGCCCAAACCTTTGATGTCGGCAGAGGTGGCGCTGGCCGGCAGGCGCAGCGGACGCCCGCGTTGGATGGCGCCCGCCAACATCGGAACAGCCGTTTTGTTGAGGCTGCCGCCTTCGAGTGGTTCTTCGCGTATTAGATCATAACCTGCGGCAATGACGAGTTGGCTTTTATTGTCAGTTAGGAAAATGAGGAAACACAGGTCGGCCAGCATGGTCTGTGCGATGGCGCGCGTCATGGCTTGGTTGATCTTGGCGGAGTTGGTCTCAGCTGCCATGTCGAGCAGGGCATGGAAGGTTTTCGGGTCGGCGCTGTAGCGCCGGCGCTCGGGCACGGGCGCTTCCTGCTTGACCGATGTGGGGACGTTCGCCGGTGCGGGGAAACGCTGGGGCAGGGTCAACAAAATGGGATACGCGGCCAGATAAGCCAGGCGCACCGCGCCGGGAAAATCGCCGGTGGAGCGGTCGCCGAGCATGTAAATCAAATGACCCAGGAAGGCCAGCGTCAACACGGCCATGCCGTTGCCCCATCCACTTGGCCGGCGGACCAACAATATCAACGCGCCGATCATGATGACGCCAAATGAAGCAAATTGCCAGATCGTATCCTGCAGAGTGGAGTTGAAGGGACGCGGAATGCCTTGATATTGTTGCAGCACATCCACCATGCTGAACGCCAGCGACGCCAAAATCAGCAGGCTGATCAAGGCAGTGGCCGAGTCGGCGCCGCGGCTGGGCTCGGGAAAGGCCCACAGCCAGGTGATCCAGATCAGGCCGAGCAGGGTGAAGGCGCGGTCGAGCGGCGGCAGGATGATCTCCAGGTTGAGCACCTTTTGCCAGCCTAACCCGCTGACCAGGAACAGAATCAACTGCGCCAGGAGCAAAAGTCCCAGCCCCATCATGGTGCGGCGAGCTTGCGGAAATTCACTGGAGCGCCAGTGATTGAAGGCCGATTGCAAGGCACCCAGAATCGAGAATGCCAATACCAAATGATACATTAACGTGCCGGGCGGCACTGTGAGGAGGGAAAAAACGTCTTCCATGGGCAGGGGTGATTATACTGCCATTCCCCACCACCCGCGCTCATCGCAATGAAAATGCAGTGCGGGCGCGCCACATGCACATCGTATAATTGCTCCCATGCGCTCGTTTCTACTGCGGATTCTGATCCTGATCATCCTCCTCGGTTTGATTTTTATCCCGGCGGTGTTGTCGGTCAACGCGGACCTGCGCCGCGCCGATGCGAACTTCGCGGCGGGAAACGACGCCGCGGCTGCCGTGGACTACGAACATGCCGCGCGTTTTTATTTTTGGCGCGGCGACTTGTGGGAACGAGCTGGTCTGGCCGCCTACGCCGGTCAAGACCTGCCCAACGCCATCCGCCTGCTCGAAACCGCCCCTTCACTTTCCGTGCAAGGTTGGACCGACCTCGGCAACGCCTATCTCCAAACCGGCAAAGTGGACCAGGCGATCCATGCCTTTCAGCGCGGCGTGAAGGCGCGCGGCGGCGCGGCCTCGTTGTATTACGGCTTGACGCTGGCGTACAACGCGCAGGGTGATCTCGCCGCGGAGACCTCGGCCCTGGGGAATTACCTGGCTTTTAAAAAGGATGATGCCGCCGCACATTATCGTTACGGCTTGTTGTTGACCCTCTCAGACCTCCACCGCGCCGTGGACGAACTCTCCAGCGCGGCGCAGCTCGACGCCGCGTTTGATCCTGCCTACCAAACCATGCGTTCTGCCATCAACCTGGCCGCGCTGCAAACGGATGCTTCCAAGCGGTTCGTCATCGTTGGGCGCGGGCTGGGGTTGGTGCAGGAATGGCCGTTGGCGCGTGAGGTTTTCCAGCGCGCTGTGAATGCGGACGCGAAAAACGCCGAGGCGTGGGCTTGGCTTGGGGAGGCGAACCAACACTTGGGTCAGGATGGACGCGGCGAATTGGAGCGGGCCGAGTCACTCGATCCGTTCAACGCCAATGTCCGCGCGTTGTTCGGTCTGTATTGGAAGCGCGCCGGGGATGCCAAGCGCGCCTTGGCCGAGTTTCAGTGGGCGGCCATTCTCGAGCCGCAAAATCCCAACTGGCAGGCCGCGCTCGGAGAGGCCTACGCCCAAGCCGGGAACCTGCCGCCCGCGTTGGAGGCTTACCAGCGCGCCGCCGATTTGGCTCCAACCGACCCATCTTTCTGGCGTTTGCTGGCGGTCTTTTGCGCGCAATATTCCTACCAGACGGCGGAGGTGGGTGTGCCTGCCGCTCACCAGGTGGCCACGCTGCTTCCCAACGACGCGGCTTCGTTCGACCTGCTGGGCTGGCTCTACCTGACGAGCGGCCTGACCTCCGAAGCTGAGGTCACGCTGACGCGCACCTTGAGCATGGATCCGAATCTGGCCTCCGCACATTTGCATCTGGCGATGGTGTATCTCCAACTCGGACAATGGAATTCGGCGCGGGAGCATTTACTGCTAGCGCGCGGCTTGGACGCGAACGGCGAGACGGGCAAGTCGGCAGCGCAATTGCTGGCGCAATATTTTCCATGATGAATCTGATAGAATACCCCTATGCGACCCAACAAACTTGTTCTCATCATTTTTGTTTTGGTATTTTCCCTCTCGGCCTGTGACCTGCCCAACCGCGGCGGCGCCTCCGGGCCGACCGTGGAACCGCCTGTGCCCGCTTCGGGAACCGTGCTGTTCCAGGATGATTTTTCAAATCCTCTCAGCGGCTGGGATCGGGTCACCGCGCCCGGCGGTGTGATGGATTACGATAATGGCGTGTATCGCATCCAGGTGACCGAGCCAAATTACAACTTCTGGTCCACGCCGGGAAAACATTTTACCGATGTGCGCATCGAAGTGGATACGGCCAAGATCGGCGGGCCGGACTCCAACCGGGCAGGAATCATCTGCCGCGCGAATGGCGAGCATTTCTATTTCTTCGTCATCACCAGCGACGGGTTCTTCGGCCTTGGCCGCACGGATGGGGGGCAATCGGTGTTGCTCGGCCAGAGCGAGATGGTGCAATCGCCGAACATCAAAACCGGCCTGGCGATCAATCATCTGCGCGCCGACTGCGTGGGTAGCACGCTGGCTTTTTACGTCAACGGATTCCTGGTTGG
>JAKANW010000438.1 GCA_021823555.1 Chloroflexota bacterium | reverse complement strand
GGGGAGGAAGCCGTGCAAATGGCTGTGAAGGAACAGCCCGATATTGCTTTAATGGATGTCCGTATGCCGCGCATGACAGGCTATGACGCCTGCCGCGCCATGAAAGCCAATCCTGAACTTAAAGATATTCCTGTGGTCTTCCTCTCTGCCAAAGGCCAGGAAGCTGAGATCGCCACCGGCCTCGAAGCCGGCGCGGAGGAGTATTTGCTTAAACCGTTTGCACCTGACCAACTGACCGAGCGTGTGCGCGCCATCCTTGCCAAATTTGGAAAGTAGGAAAGGATGGCAGAGTAGGATATGAGCGCGATCATTCTCGACGGATCCATAGTGCATTACGAGGCCCTGGGACGCGGCCGTCCCATCGTCTTCCTGCACGGCTGGGTCGGTTCGTGGCGTTATTGGATTGGGGCCATGCAGGTCGCATCCACTTCTTACCGCGCCTACGCACTCGACCTTTTTGGATTCGGCGATACGTCGCGCGACCCGCTCAGATATTCCATTGAACAACAGGCCGCCCTGATTGACCGCTTCCTGAATGAAATGGGGATTGGAAAGATCGCCGTCGTTGGGCACGGGCTGGGCGCCCTGGTCGGCTTGTATTTCATCAAGCAATTCCCCCGCAACGTGGATCGGATCATGGCGGTCAATTGCCCCATAAACTACGAGGCTGTCAACGCCCGGCTGCGGACAGCGCCCATGTCGGAATTGGTGGACTGGCTCTCCTCCCGTTCCCCTGAAGCTGCCTCTGCCCTGTCCGACGCATTCAAAGCGGACCCCCAGACTGTTGCTGCTTCCATGGCGATCCTCCAGACGAACAACCTGTTCAGCGCGGTACGCTCTGCGAATATTCCCTGCCTGCTGGTTTACGGACAGAACGACCCTGCGATCAGCCCCATCCCGCCGGAGAAATCAACTACTCTTCCCATGATGATGCACCAGATCGTCCTCGATGACGTGGGACATTTCCCGATGATTGACAACCCGCTCAAATTCAACCGGCTGATGACCGACTTCATGGCGCTTGATTCGGGCGTCAGTCCCACTGACTTGCAGATGAAGGAAGAATGGAAGCGGCGAGTCCGCTGACAGGGCAGGCAAACGTGGTCTGCCCTGAATTTTTATCTTGACAGACCTCTGCCTGCGTCATATACTCGCCTCACAACTGAACGGGGAGCCTGGAGCACAGGCTGAGAGGAGCGTATTCCGCTCGACCCGCATTACCTGATCTGGATCATGCCAGCGGAGGGAACCTCGCCTGTAATTTGCCATCCTCCGCCGGAGGATGGTTTTTTTTCATCTTCCCCTCTCTCTTTGGGAGAGGGCAGGGTGAGGGTGATTGTTCATGCGAGTTCTCATCTTCGCCAACGGCCAACTGCCGGACCTCGACGCTGCCCGCGCCATCATCCACCCCGATGACATTATCATCGCCGCGGATGGGGGCACGCGGCTCATCCTTGCCTTGGGGCGGATACCCTCGGTTGTCATCGGCGATCTGGACTCGATCACGAAAGATGAAAGACGAAAGATCGAAGAGGCTGGCGCACAGGTGATTCGATTTCCACGCGACAAAAACGAGACCGACCTCGAGCTGGCCATCCAACACGCACGGGGACTCAAGCCAACCCAGATCATCATCGTCGGCGCGCTGGGCGGGCGTCTCGACCAAACCCTTGGCAATATTGCCCTGCTTTCCAACCCTAAACTTGCAACTTGCAACTTGCAACTCGATGATGGGGTGGAGGAAGCCTTCTTTTGCCGGGACCAGCTCGAAGTCCGGGGGAGAAGCGGCGATCTCGTCTCGCTGATCCCCTGGAGCGGCGCGGTCGCTGGCATCCGCACGGAAGGGCTGCGCTGGCCGTTATCCGATGAAACACTCCATCCTCATAAAACGCGCGGCATTAGCAATGAGATGCTGGCCGAAACCGCATCCATCCGCATCAGGTCTGGCCTGCTGCTGGTTGTGCATCGCCGTTCATAAAAAGAAAGGATTGATATGAAAAAGTTTTTGCCTCTACTGTCCGTTTTCTTCCTTCTGCTTTCCGCCTGTTCACCCAAGCCCGTCGGCCCGCTGACTCTCACGGTCATGACCCACGACTCGTTTGCCGCCAGCAAGGAAGTGGTGGCAGCTTTCGAGCAGGCGAATAATGCGAAGATCACTTTCCTGCCCAGCGGCGACGCGGGCGCGGCGCTCAACAAAGCCATCCTCTCGAAAGATGCGCCGCTGGCCGATGTGTTCTACGGTGTGGATAATACCTTCCTGTCGCGTGCCCTGGATGCCGGTATTTACGAGCCATACAACTCGCCTGCCCTGGCCGATGTGCCGGCGGAGTTCAAGCTCGATCCGCAGAACCGCGCCTTGCCGGTGGATTACGGCGATGTGTGCATCAACTACGATAAGGCTTATTTCGCCGCCAAAAACCTGCCCGCGCCGGCATCGCTCGAAGACTTGACCAAGCCCGAATACAAGAACATGTTGGTGATGGAGAACCCGGCCACCTCTTCGCCCGGCCTGGCCTTCCTGCTCGCTACCATCAAACACTTCGGCGATCCCGGCTACCTTGATTATTGGAAGCAACTGCGCGCGAACGGCGTGGTGGTGGTGGATGGCTGGGAGACGGCCTACTACACCAACTTCAGCGGCTCTTCCGGCAAGGGGCCGCAGCCGATGGTGGTTTCGTACGCGACCAGCCCGGCGGCGGAAGTGGTCTTTGCCACAAAACCTTTAACCGACGCGCCCACCGCCTCCATTCTTGGACCCGATACCTGCTTCCGCCAAATTGAATTTGTCGGCATCCTCAAGGGGACCAAGCAACCTGACCTGGCGAAGAAGTTTGTGGACTTCATGCTGGGCACACAATTCCAGGAGGATATGCCGCTGCAAATGTTCGTCTTCCCCGTCAACACCAAAGCGACCCTGCCTGATTCATTCGTCAAATACGCGGCTTTGGCGCAATCTCCCGCCTTGATGGATCCCGCTGCCATTGCTGCCCACCGTGAAGCGTGGATCAACGCCTGGACAGAGGCTGTAATAAAGTGACGCGTGTTGTGAATCAACGAGTCAACGAGTCAGCGAGTCAGCGAGTCAGCAAGTCAACAAGGAAGCGCGCCGCTGAATCGCTGATTCGTCGAATCGCTCCCTGGCTGCCCGCCATCCTCTTTTTGGCAGTGTTCTTCTTTTACCCACTGGCGCGCATCCTGGCTTTGACTTTCAATCCTGCCCTGCTGGATGGAGGCGCCTTTCGCATCGCGTTTGACGCATTACGCTTTACGGTCTATCAGGCCAGCCTCTCCACCCTGCTTACGTTCATCCTCGGCCTGCCGGCCGCGGTCTTGTTTGCCCGTTTTGAATTTCGCGGTAAGGCGCTTCTGCGCGCATTGACCGCCATCCCGTTCATGCTGCCGACGGTGGTGGTGGCCGCAGGGTTTAATGCCCTGCTCGGCCCGCGTGGCTGGGTCAACCTGACGCTTTTTCCCTCTGCGCCGATCCCATTTGTGGGGACTTTGTGGGCCATCCTGCTTGCCCACATTTTTTACAACACCACCATCGTCATCCGCATCGTTGGCAATGCGTTGTCTCATCTCGATCCGCGCCTTGAGCAGGCCGCCCGCACTCTGGGCGCGGATACGCGCCGCGTTTGGGGCGGAGTCATCCTACCGCTTCTGCGCGGACCGTTACTGGCGGCGGGCCTGCTGGTCTTCCTGTTCGATTTCACCAGTTTTGGAGTCATCCTTTTGCTCGGCGGCCCATCCTTTGCCACGCTCGAAGTGGAAATTTATATCCAGGCTTTGCAACTGCTCAACCTGCCGGTGGCTGCCCTGCTTTCACTCATCCAATTGCTGTGCACGCTGGTCTTCTCGATCCTTTACAGTCGCATTGTCGTGCGCACGCTCGTGCCCACCACGCCCAGCCCTTCCATTTCACGCCGCGCCAAAACCCTGCCGGAGAAAATCTACGTTGCATCTTTTGTCATCCTGCTTTTCACATTTTTCATCCTGCCCCTGCTTGCCCTGCCCATCCGTTCCCTGACCCGCCTCGAAGCTGACCGCGGCGACCGTTCCAATG
>JAKANW010000437.1 GCA_021823555.1 Chloroflexota bacterium | reverse complement strand
TCAATTTCATCCAACATCCCAAACAGAATCTCCCCGCGAGTCTGATCTCCTCGAACCCCTCGCCCAAGCCTCTCCCCTTGCCGAAGAAAAACTCCGCGCCCGCGAATCTGACCCGCCACAACGCGTCTGGCGCATCGTCTCGAACGCTTCGCGCAAAACCCCGCGCGCGCCTGCCTGGTTGGTGGGGCGACTCGTCCACGAAGCCATTCGCCGCTGGCATTTCCCCGACGAACATTTTGAATCCTTCCTGCGCCCCTTCGCCCTCGAATCGGGACTCACCGACGAAGCCGAGATCCACGCCGCCATTCAAGAATCCCGCCGCCTGCTGGAGCGTTTACGCGCGCACTCCCTCTTCAACGAACTTGACTCTGCCGAACGCCATCACGAAGTCCGCTATGATTTGCCCAATGAGCGCGGCATCATGGATTTGCTTTATCGCACCGAAGCAGGCTGGTTTATCATTGACTTCAAAACTGACGAAGTGCGAAGCGACGCCGAAGCGCAATCCGCCATCAGCCAGAACAGGTACGACCGTCAGGTGGCGCGCTATGCCCAGGCAATCGGCGACCAACTCAAAGTCCAGGCAAAGACGCGGCTCGTCTTCCTGAATGTGAAGGATAGTCTCGCGATATTCGATATGTGAATATGTCATTGCGAGCGTTCGTTGCGAAGCAATCCCCTCCTCAACCAGAAGATTGCTTCGTCGGGAAGTTCGCCCTCCTCGCAATGACATATATAGTCAAAGGAGAATCCCATGCCCGCTCCCACCCCAAAATCCGTTTACCAAATCAAAGTCACGTTGAACGATTCGAAACCTCCCATCTGGCGCAGAGTTCTGGTCGAGGATTCGACCACGTTGAGCAAACTGCACACCATTTTGCAAACCGTCATGGGCTGGACGGACAGCCACTTGCACCACTTCATCATTGACGATGAATTTTACGGCGAGCCTGATGATGAAGAACTCAGCGACATTGGGACAAAGAACGAAAAGCGTTACCACTTGAATCAATTTGTTGAGCACAAAGGATTTAAGTTTATCTACGAATATGACTTCGGCGATAGTTGGGAACATACGATTCTTGTCGAAGCCATCCTGCCCACCGAAAAGAACGCATCCTATCCGCGTTGCATCGAGGGCAAGCGTGCCTGCCCGCCCGAAGATGTGGGCGGTATGTGGGGCTATGAGGATTTCTTGAAAAAAATAGCCAACCCGAAAGATCCCGAATATGACGAAATGATGGAATGGATTGGCAGCTTCGATCCCGAACGATTCAATCTGGATGCAGTGAACGAAGGTTTGCGCCATCCCCGCCGCGCGAGGATGGATGAACAGGACTATTATGAACCTCCGCGGCCTGATAAAAAGATTGCTCTAAAGACAGTCACTTGGGCAAAGGGGCTGGACAAAAAGCAACTTGCTTGGGCTGAGTCATTGGCCGAGCGTCGGGATATGGTCACGTTTTTAACGTACCTGAAGGACAGCCGTCCCGTCGGCACGCAATCCACAGGCAATCTGCCGCTTAAAGCCGTGCGTGAGATTTGTGCGAAATTCGTCAACCTGCTTGTGCTTGACGAAAAAATCGGAGACAAGGTTTATAAATTGCGCAGTGAAGACGATGTCTGGCCGCTATACTATCTCCACACACTTGCCAGTATGGGCGGGTTCATAACGGGTGGGCAAGCCCGTGCCTGGAAATTGACCTCGGAAGGCGATGCTTTTTTGAGCGCTCATGCTCCGATCCAAATTGGCTTAATGCTTGCTCTCTGGTGGCATCGGACAGATTGGCGGGTTGCATTTCCCGTCTCGGGTTTGGATAGTGGATTGCCGAGTGATTTCAATAAAATCACCCTCAAGCGTCTGCTGGAATTACCAACAGGAAAATCAGTTTCCTACGAATCGTTTGCTGACAACCTGGTCAAAGAGACTCACATGGTATGGCGGATTGACGACCAGGAGATGGCGAAAAGAATTTTACGCTCAGCCATTGAACGCCTGGTAATTCTTCCTCTGGCTATATACGATATTCTGGAGCGTGAATACGGAGTGGAAGACATCAACGGCCATGAATTCTCAAAACTCTCCAAAATCCGCCTAACCCCGATTGGAAAAGGATTGCTGGAAACCCTGTGACGCGACATTTATGTCGCCTCGTGTAAGCGCGATATAGATGTCGCTGTACCGTGAGGCTATTGCATGGACTTGAAAGTCTTCATCACCAACCAGGATTCAACCTGTGACGAATGCGGCGAGCATTTGGGACACCACGCCTGGATCACGCTCGCCGAAAACAAAGCATATTGTCTCTCCTGCGCCGACCTGGATCATCTCGTCTTTCTCCCCTCGGGCGATGCGGCATTGACTCGACGCGCGGGCAAATACTCGACGCTTTCAGCGGTAGTGTTGAAATGGAGCCGCGCCCGAAAACGCTACGAGCGGCAGGGATTGTTGGTAGAAGAGTCGGCGCTCCAACGCGCCGAGCAGGAATGCCTAGACGACACCGATGTGCGCGCATGCCGAAATGAACGTGAGGCCGAACGTCGCGCGGAACTCGACCGTGAATACGTGTCGCGTTTTGCAGAACAGGTGCGCCTGTTATTTCCTAATTGTCCCGTTGGGCGCGAACAGGTGGTTGCCGAACACGCCTGCCAAAAATACAGCGGACGGGTGGGGCGTTCCGCAAGCGCCAAAAACCTGGACGAGAAATCCATCCTGCTGGCGGTCATTGCCCACATCCGCCATACGGCAACAAATTACGATGATTTGCTGTCGCGGGGCATGGATCGCTCGTCCGCGCGCGAGCAAGTGGGAGACGATGTTAATAAGGTTTTGGCAGGTTGGAAATGAAGCCTGCCGGCAGTCCACGATTGGTTCACGATAGATTGAGGGTAAAATGCATCGAACAACAATCATGACACGTTACCCTTAAGATCAAAGTTGAGTAAAGAAAATCATGTCTACCCACACCGCCACTGCCCAGGCTTTTCCGAATATTGCACTCATTAAGTACTGGGGGAACCGCGATGACGATTTGCGCCTCCCGTCCAACGGTTCCATCTCCATGAACCTGGACGGATTGTTCACGCGCACGACGGTCAGTTTCCAGCCGTCTTTGCCTTTTGATGAGTTGATTATCAATGGGCGACAAACAATGGGCAAAGGCCTGGAGCGTGTTTCTTATATTCTGGATCTGGTACGCGAGATGGCTGGATTGAAAATGAATGCGGAAGTGATTAGTGAGAATAATTTTCCCGCGGGTGCAGGGATCGCTTCTTCGGCGGCGGCATTTGCGGCATTGGCGCTGGCTTCATCGAAAGCTGCAGGATTGGATTTAAACGAAGCAGAACTTTCCCGCCTGGCGAGACGCGGTTCCGGTTCAGCTTCGCGCTCGATCCCCTCCGGTTTCGTGGAGTGGAAAATGGGCACGGGCGATGCGGACTCGGTGGCCGTTTCCATCGCGCCGCCGGAACATTGGGATTTGGCCGACTGTGTAGCGATCGTCAGTGCAAGCCACAAGAAGACCGGCTCCACCGAGGGCCACGCGCTGGCATGGACGAGTCCACTGCAAGCCAGGCGCGTGGAGGATGCGCCGCGCAGGCTCGATATTTGCCGCAATGCCATCCTGGGACGCGATTTCGAAGCGCTGGCAAACATCATCGAACTGGATTCTGACATGATGCACGCGGTGATGATGACCTCCACACCGCCGCTCATGTACTGGCAGCCCGCTACGGTCGGCATCTTTCATGCAGTGCGCGAGTGGAGGGGCGGCGGACTGCCTGTGGCCTACACGGTGGATGCCGGGGCGAACGTCCACGTGATTTGTACGCGGGAACAGGCCGGGGCGGTGGAGGAGCGCTTGAGAGAAATGCCCGGGGTCAGTAATGTGCTGGTCGCGGGGGCCGGCGGCCCGGCGCGCAGCCTCTAATCAAATCCTAAGTTCCTCGAATTAATTCGGGATATAATTTATCCACCGCGTACCCGCGCGGGAAAGGATGATTATGAGTTCGTTCTGGATAAGTCTTATTGTTTTTGTGCTTGCGCTGGGTGTAATGGTCTTCCTGCACGA
>JAKANW010000436.1 GCA_021823555.1 Chloroflexota bacterium | reverse complement strand
CCAGGTTCAGATTTTAATCTCCGATATAAATACCGGGGAAATGGTGGTGCAAAACGGAAGCGGCAATGCGGGAAACCAACTCAAAGGCTTGCGGCTTCCCGCCGGGGCAGGGATCATTGGACATGCGGTCGCAACCGGGGAGCCTTTCTTTACCAATGATGTGGACAAGGTTGTTTTCTATTTTGCGCACCCGCTTCTGCCAGAAACGCAATCGGAATTGGCCGTGCCGATCAAAATCAACAACCGTGTGGTTGGCGTATTGGACATTCAACAAGCCCCGCCCCGCCGCCTGACGGAGCGTGATATGCAACTCGTCAGCACCGTAGCCGAACAGCTGGCCGTATCCCTTCAAAAAGCGAACCTGTACGCGGACCTGCAAAATTCTCTTCAACATGAAAAAGCAACCCGTCAGCGGTTGATTCAAAGCGAGCGCCTCGCTGTGGTGGGACGCTTGCTGGCATCCGTCTCACATGAATTGAACAACCCACTCCAGGCGATTCAAAACGCCTTGTTCCTGCTCCGGGAGGAGCATGGCATTTCGGCGCAGGGAAAACAGGACCTTGCCATTGTGCTTTCTGAAACGGAGCGCATGGCGGCGCTGATCGAACGCCTGCGAAGTTCCTACCGCCCTGCCAGCGCATCCGACTTCCAATCCATTCAACTCAACGCCTTGCTCGAGGATGTCCACGCCCTCGTGGCCACCCACCTTCGCCACAATCACATCGCTTTCGAATTCCATCCCGACCCGAATTTGCCTCCCGTCATCGGCCTGCCCGATCAATTCAAACAAGTGACTCTTAACCTGGTGATGAATGCCGTTGAGGCCATGCCCGGCGGCGGGCGCTTGACCATTACCACCGCATACGATGGCGAGAAAGAGATCTGTTTTTCCATTGCAGATACCGGCCCAGGAATGGATCCAACCATCCTGCCCAACATCTTCGATCCTTTCGTTACGAACAAGAGACAGGGCACCGGTCTCGGTCTCACGATCACGTACGACATCATTCAACGGCATCATGGCCGCATCGTCGCAGAGAACGCCCCGGGGGGCGGGGCAATCTTCACCGTTTGGCTTCCGATCCACACGGAGAATGAAGCGTGAACCCGTCCGGCCACATCCTCATCATTGACGATGAAGCGACATTGCGGCAGACCCTTGCGCGCATCCTGCAACGCGCCGGGTATGAGGTCACCAGCGCGGAGAGCGGCGAGCAGGCGCTCGAACTGATCGCGGGGGCCGTCTTCGATCTTGTTTACATGGATCTGCGAATGCCGGGCCTGCCCGGCATCGAAGCGCTCAAACACATCCACAGCCGTTTCCCCGACCTGCCCGTTATCCTCTTCACCGCCCAACCCGACCTGAATTCGGCGGTGGAGGCCCTGCGCCTCGGCGCCACCGATTACCTGCTCAAACCGCTCCAGCCCGAAGCCTTCCTGGAGCACACGCGGCGCATCCTTTCCCGTCAGGAAAAGGAACGGCGCAAACGCGAGATCCAAACGCAGATCACATCCCTGCAGGACGAACTGAAAAAACTTGAGGGGGAGGAAACGCCCATCGAATCCGCCTCCCCGCCCCCCGTCCAGCCGGGAAGCGAACGTTTCCTGACGCGCGGAAAGATGGTGCTCGACCTGCACACCCGTCGCGTCACGGTCGGCGGACGCGCCGCCAGCCTGTCTCCGGCCACCTTCGATTATCTGCTCGTGCTTGCGCGCCACGCACCCAACGTGGTGGATTACCAGACACTCGTGGCCGAGGCGCAGGGATACCAAACCGACTTGCGCGAGGCCCAGGAACTGACCAAGTGGCATATCCATCACATCCGCCAGGCCGTCGAGACCGACGCGCAGAACCCGTCCCTGCTCATCAATGTGCGCGGGCGGGGCTACCGCCTGGTGGCCGACTAAAGCCGCCTCCCCAACTTTTACCAACTTTCGCAAAACAATAACAAACCGCCCGATGGGGGAATCGGATGGAAAATAGGGCATGGATACGCAACAACCAGCCAACACAACTCCTCCACGCCTGCAACCCCTGCATGTCCTGGTGGTGGACGATCACCCCAACACGGCCAATATGCTGGCGCGCGCCCTTTCGCAAATGAGCGCCAGGGTGGATGCCGTTGCCGTTTCCAGCGGGCACGAGGCGTATGAACATGCCTGCAAACACGGCGTTGACATCCTCATCACCGACATGGTCATGCCAGGCATGACCGGCATGGAATTGGTGGAAAAGTTGCAGGCGCACCCCGGCAGTCATCCGACCCACGTGATCCTGATCACCGCCTACGAGGTGCCAGGTTTGAAAGAGGCCGCCCGCCGCCTCAAAGTGAACCAGGTCCTTGCCAAGCCGGTGCGGCCCGAGCGCATTTGCCAGATCGTTAGCGACACGCTGAAGGACTGGGATAACACAAAGCGTTCTTCCCGCGCGGGACAAGCCAGGGAAAAAACGTTCAAACTCCTGATCGCCGATGATCATCCCGACAACGTCACCCTGCTGGCGCGTTACCTGAAAAGCGAGGGGCACGAATACATCACCGCCAAAGACGGCGTGGAAGCCCTGGAAAAAGTGCGCACGGAATTTCCCGACCTGGTATTGATGGATGTGAATATGCCCAACAAGGACGGCTTCGCCACGCTGGAGGAAATCCGCGCCGACCCGTCCATCCAACACATCCCGGTCATCCTCCTCACCGCCGCCCGCCTCGATTCCATGGACATTCAATCGGGACTCAACCTGGGCGCGGACGACTACGTCACCAAGCCTTTCGACCGCCACGAACTGATGGCGCGCATCCGCACCAAACTGCGGGTGAAAGAGGCTGAGGATGGCCTGCGCCGCCGCGACCGCGAGTTGACCATGCTGCTTGAGGTTGCTGGAATCCTGAATACCCGAGAGAAACTGGACGCGATCCTGGATAACGTTGTGCGGTTGATCCTACGAAGGCTGGGCGCAAGCGAGGGACATTTTCTATTTTTCGAAACAGGCGCGATCAAGTCTTTCCCTGATTCTGCCGCCAGGATAAATTCAAGCCTCATGAAGGAACATCTCATCACGAATCCGCGCATCAACGGCATCTGCATTGATAAAGTGCCGGAAGATGCATTCTGGCGCGCCGTGTTGGGCGATCCGGCGCTCTCGGCGATCTTTGTGCCTCTGCGGGACAGGCACGGCGCCATCCTTGGGGCAATTCTGCTGACCCATATCGCATACGGCTATTTCGACCTGGAACATATTCCCATCCTGCAGACCATCGCAAATCAGGTGATCGTCACAATGGAGAATATGGCTTGGTATGAGAGTCTACGGAGAGTCCCTTTATAGGCTGGCAACTACTCGCGCCAGACGCCGGAAATAGATCAGATCGTTTCAGGAAAAGAGGAAACATGAAAAACAAGTCCGCTCACTTCATCTGCCTGACAATCATTGTCGCAATTTTGCTCGCTTCCTGCGGCCGCCAGGGCTCCTCCGTTCCGCAGGAAACCCCAACAGCAGTGACGCTGAATTTGCAGTGGGTTACCCAAGCTCAATTTGCGGGATATTACGTTGCCCTGGATAAGGGGTGGTATTTGGAGGAGGGCATCGAGTTGACCATCCGCCCGGGTGGACCCGACATCTCGCCCATCGATTCGGTCCGCGCTGAGACTGCGCAATTTGGCACCAGCCTTCTGGCGGATATCATCGTCGCCAACGAGAAGGCAAATGACATCGTCAGCATCGCGCAGATACAGCAAACCAATGGGTTACTGTTAATTGCGAAAAAATCCTCAGGGATTCAACAGCCAAAGGATTTCGCGGGCAAGAGAGTCGGCGTTTGGCTGGGCAACTGGGAGGCGCAATTCGACGCCTTGATAGCCAAGGAAGGCATTGGAACAGATGACTTCACGCTGGTATCGCAAGGATTCAGCATGGACGCGTTCATCAACGATGAACTCGATGTTGCCTCTGCCATGATTTATAACGAATATTATTCGGTGTTGGAAAGCGGCATTGACGCCAATGAAATCACAATCATCAATTATGCCGACTATGGTTTGGATTTCCCTGGCGATGTTCTATTCACATCTTCGAAG
>JAKANW010000003.1 GCA_021823555.1 Chloroflexota bacterium | reverse complement strand
CTGCAATGGACTTGCGGATGGCCGGGATGCCCGCCTGGGTGGCAGGGATCTTGACCATCAGGTTGGGGCGCGCCACGCGCGCCCACAGTTGCTGCGCCTGCGCGGCTGTAGCTTCGGTATCGTTGGCCAGATACGGGCTGACTTCGAGACTGACGTAACCATCACCGCCGTTGGTTTCTTCGTAAAGCGGCAGGAAGGCATTGCAGGCGGCTTGGATGTCTTCGATAGCCAGCTCCCAAAAGATTTTTTCCGCCTCCCAGCCAGACCAGGCCAGCGGCACCAGGGCCGCATCATAGTCATTCGACTTGGCGATGGCGTGGTTGAAAATGGACGGGTTCGATGTGACGCCGCGGATATCGCCGCGCGCGATCATGGCTTGCAGTCCGCCATTTTCTAAAAGTTTTCTCTGAATATTATCGTACCAAAGGGATTGTCCTAGAGAAGTAAGTTTGCGAATGGGTTCCGACATTGCGACTCCTAAAGTTATTGTTGATTCTCCTGCGTCTAGCCTTCATTCTCCAAATCTCTCACCTTCCCCACCCGCCGCGCGTGACGTCCCTGGCCGGGATCATTTCCTAAAAAGCGCGCCCCCAAAAAGGCCAGCACGATCTCACGTACCAGCTCCGGGCCAATGATGCGCCCACCCAGGCACAGCACGTTCATGTCATCGTGTTCCACGCCCTGGTGAGCGGAATAGGTATCGTGACACACCGCGGCGTACACTCCGTGCATCTTGTTGGCAGCCATGCTGGCTCCCACACCCGAACCGCACAGCAAAATGCCGCGTTCGGCCTGGCCTGACTGGATGGCTCGCCCCAGTTTCGCCGCATAATCAGGGTAGTCCACTGCAACGGTGGAATCCGTTCCCAGATCGAACGCTTCGTGGCCCGCAGAGCGCACAGTCTCCAATACCATATCCTTGATCGGAAAACCTGCATGGTCACAGGCAATTGCGATCTTCATCCGATTCCTCACAGTCCAAACTACATCAACCCGGCCAGCCGCGCAGCGCCTAAAAGGATCAGTACCGCGCCGGTCGCAGCATAGATCATGCGCGCCACCCCATCCCCAAGCAGGCGGTTCAGTATCTTACCAGACCGGTTCACTATACTCCAATTGAATGCTGCGCCCAGAAGCGCCAGCAAGCCAATGGCAATCAAAATGAACCCGCGTATATCGTTCGTGGTCATTTTATTTCAAAATCTCGTGCGCCCTGGCCGCTACATTTTCAACCGTAAACCCAAATTTCTCGAACAGGATTTTGGCAGGAGCGGACGCCCCGTAATGTTCCAGGCTAATGATAGAGGCAGCGTATCGTTCCCAGCCGAGACCGACTCCCGCTTCGACAGCCAGCCGCGCCTTGATCCTGCGCGGCAGGACGGACTCTTTGTAATCTTCATCCTGTTGCTCGAACAATTGCCAGGATGGGAACGAGACCACACGCACGCTCAGTCCTTCCTCGGCCAGCTTCTTCGCAGCTTCGTAGATCAAGCTGACTTCCGAACCGGATGCCATCAAAATGATAGCCGGCTTTTTCTTTCCAAACGAAGCCAGCACGTACGCGCCTTTCCCAACCAAGGTCCCAGCTTTGGGCTGTTCGAACGTTGGGACAGACTGGCGCGTCAACGCCAGGGCTGTCGGGCCGTTTCGACGTTCAATTGCAACCTTCCACGCTTCTGCTGCTTCGTTCGCGTCCGCCGGGCGGATCACGACCAGGTTCGGGATGGCCCTCAAGCCGGCCAGTTGCTCGATTGGTTGATGGGTCGGGCCGTCTTCGCCGAGACCAACGCTGTCATGAGTAAAGACGAAGATCGAGGGAATGTGTGAGATGGCCGCGATGCGGATGGCCGGTTTCATGTAATCAGAAAAGATCAGGAAAGTGCCGCCGTAAGGGATCACCCCGCCGTGTAAAGCCATGCCGTTGATGGCCGCGCCCATGGCGTGTTCACGAACCCCAAAATGCAAATACCGCCCGGTCAGGTTATCTTTTTCAAAATCGCCCGCGCCATCGAATTTCGTGTTGTTCGAGGGAGTCAAATCCGCCGAGCCGCCGATCAATTCCGGAATGATATTCGAAAGCGCGCTCAACACCTTTCCAGACGATGCGCGCGTCGCCATGCCTTTCGGGTCAGCCGGGAAAGTCGGCAGCGCCGCTTCCCAACCTTTGGGCAGTTCACCTTTCAAGCGACGCTCCAACTCCGCGCCAGCATCAGGATGTTCTGCCTTATAGGCATTGAACTTGCCTTGCCATTCTTCTTCAGTTTTCTGGCCGCGCTCAATCGCCTCCCGGAAAAACTCAAGCACATCGCCGGGAATAAAAAAGCGCGGTTCCAGCGGCCAGCCCAGGTTTTGTTTGGCGGCATTCAATTCGTCATCGCCCAGCGGTTCACCGTGCGCTTTGGAAGTATCCTGTTTATGCGGTGCGCCGAATCCGATGTGTGTGCGGCAGACGATCAGCGACGGCTGTGAATGGATTTTCGCGGCCTGAATAGCGGCATCCACCGCGTCCACGTTATTGCCGTCATCCACTTTCTGGACGTGCCAGCCATAAGCCGCGAAGCGCGCGGCGCGGTCTTCGGTGAAGGCCAGATCCGTCGAACCATCAATCGAAATGTGATTGTCGTCGTAGAGATAGATCAAATGGCCCAATTGCAAATGGCCTGCCAGCGACGCAGCTTCAGAGGAGATGCCCTCCATCAAATCGCCGTCGGTGACGATCCCATAGATGTAATAATCGAACAATTCTGGAGGGAACATCGCGGCCAAATGTGCACGCGCGATGGCCATGCCGACGCCCGTTGCAAAGCCCTGCCCCAGCGGGCCGGTCGTCGTTTCGACGCCGGGGGTCAATCCATATTCAGGATGACCGGGCGTTTTGCTTCCCCACTGGCGAAAGTTCTTGATCTCATCCAGGGACAGATCATAGCCAGTCAGATGCAGCAGCGAATACAACAACATTGAGCCGTGCCCGCCGGACAGGATGAACCGGTCGCGCCCAGCCCAATGTGGATTGCGCGGATTGTAGCGCAGGTGACGCGTCCACAAAGTATAGGCCATTGCCGCCGCGCCCATTGGCAGTCCGGGATGACCCGAGTTGGCCTGTTGGACGGCGTCCGCCGAAAGGAAACGAAGGGTATTGATCGCGCGGGTTGTCAAATCGTCAGTCATGTGCCTCCAGAATTTAGCCCATTGTACCACTCGCGAAATTACGTTTTTTGGACGCTCTCAAGTATAATTTTCTGATCGAAAGGAGAGAAAAATGCCCACCACAAATCCAGCTGAAGAAATCGCAAGCGAGGCCAGCTCACTTCAATCCCGCATCGGCTCGTTGGAGCAAAGTACGCGCCTGGCAAACGTCCGCGACGCCATCGAAGATATGCAAACCGACATCAACGGATTTGCCCAACAAATTACTGATCTGCGGACGCGTAGCTACGTCTTTGGCAAAGACCTGGAAGCCAGCGCCGTCAATTTTGGCAGCCAGTGGACACAACTCGCGCCGAACGTGACGATGCAGATCGAACAGCAGTCCGCGCGCCTGCAATCCGCGCTGGTTCCGCTTCGCAGCCGGACCTCACAACTGGCCGCCGTTTCGAGCAACATTCCCCAGGCTCAAAGTTTGCTCGGCCAACTCAAGCCGCAGGTGGATTCGCTTGAATCACAAGTCTCTGCCGCCGAGAACCAGATACGCGGCATGTACGATTCTTTTCAGGACAAGGTAAGTGAGTTTCGTGACCAGTTGAAAAAAATAGACTGGATGCTGGCGCAACTGGCCGAGGCTTCTTTTCAGCTGCTTGCCACTGAGGCGGGCATCCTGGCTGTCAAAGCCGTATGGGTCAAGGGCGGCAAAGAACAGAAGGATGATCCCGATGGAGTTCTGTATCTCACCGACCAGCGGCTGATCTTTGAAGAGAAGGAGGAAGTGGCAAAGGAAAAAGTGCTCTTCATCGCCACGAAGAAGGAAAAGGTGCAGAAGCTTCTACTCGAAGCGCCGGTTGCGACGGTTAAATCAGTGACGACCAGCAAACAGGGCATGCTCAAAAACGAAGATCACATCGAGGTCCGGTTTGGCTCCGGCGCGCCGGTGCAATTCGCTCACTTTCACATCTGGCAGCCCTGCGGCGAATGGCAAGCGCTCATCAACCGCGCCAAATCAAAAGACTTTGACAACGACCGCGCCATCGCTGTAGACGCAGCTGCTGCCGCCAAAGTCAAGTCCGCACCCAGCCAGTGCCCCAACTGCGGCGGCAACATCAGCCAGGTGATCCTGCGCGGGCAGGATAGTATCAAATGTGAATTCTGTGGGTTTGTGATCCGCCTTTAACCATAACCACCCAGGAGTACCAGACATGGTCAATCCCGATCTTTTCAATGATGTTCCGATCTTTCAACTGCTCGACGCGGAAGAGCGAAAGGTACTGGCCGATCAGGTTTCAATACGCGAGTTCAAAGCAGGCCAGGGCATTTTTAAAACAGGTGATCCGGGCGGCCTGGCTTATCTTATCCAAAAAGGCCTGGTGCGCGTCACCATCAAGGATGCAGGTTATCAGGACATCACTGTGGATATGGC
The DNA here is from genome assembly GCA_021823555.1 of Chloroflexota bacterium. The sequence continues at coordinate 14,093 of JAKANW010000003.1, read as the reverse complement.
GGATGAAGGAGGATTGGTCGGGATGTCCTCCCTTATGGCGGGCGAAAACCACCTGACGACAGCCGCCGCCGTGGAAGATACCACTGCCATTGAAATTGACCGAAATGATATCGAGGCCCTGCTGACCAGGAAACCAATGGCAGGATTGGACATGATGACCATCGTGGAAAAGCATCTGCGAGCCACACACGAACTGATGCGGACACGCGTCGCCCGTAACCCCAATGAGGAGATTGACGACCGGGAAACGTTCGGGCAGAAGATGGCAGATGGAGTGGCGCACTTTGGCGGTTCGTGGGGATTCGTGATCACTTTCCTGGTCATCCTGATCGTATACGTGAGCATCAATGCCGACATCCCCCGTCCGTGGGACCCCTATCCATTCATCCTGCTCAACCTGTTCCTATCCATGCTGGCCGCCATCCAGGCGCCAGTCATCATGATGAGCCAGAACCGGCAGGACACCAAGGACCGGGTCAGGAGCGAATTGGATTACCGGGTCAATCTCAAGGCAGAACTGGAGATCGAAGAAATCCTCCAACGCGTGGGCAAGATCGAGGAAATCGTATCCCAGCTTGACGATGATGAAGAAGCCGGTGAGTGATCAGGCTTCCGAAGTCTGCGAGACTTCGGAAGCCTGGCATCCATCCTGATCCTTTCAGTACTTCTCCTTCAACTCCTGTACCGGCAGGACCATTTGGCCTTCCTGTGAATCGCCAATCATTATGATGTTCTCGGGGTGATTCGCAGCCAGCCAGGCCGTATAAGCCGCGGCCAGCACATCCAGCATTTCCGCCGGATAGATCAGATCATTTGGTAAAATTCCCTTCATCAACTTGAAGCGCGTGATCTCTTCGAAGAATACCATCGGGTCTTTAATGCGCAGCTTGCGCTCGTACAGGAGCAACTGTCGCTGCAGGCGGCCTTCCAGGGTCGGTTTGGGAAGCGGACTCTGTTCCAGCAAAGCGCAAAAACAGGCATGCGGATGGGTTTCCAGCCATTGATAACCGGACCCCTCTTTTGAAGGATAAGGTTCAAAGCCCATCTTCGAGAGTTTCGCGTACAGAGCAAAGCCTGATTGCATCCAGGCTGGACAAAGCTCCTGGCGGGCGGGAGTCCCCGTGACCGAGATGCCGCGTTGCCGCAGGTCATATTCCGCCAGCCGAAACTCTGCACCGCGAATCTGGCGCAACCCAGGCGTCAGGCTTTGCCTCTCCAGTTTCTTGCGCACCAATCCCTGGTTCACGCATGAAGGCGCGTTGACAGCCACCACTGCAGCGCGTTGCGCACCAAGAAAGGCGGTCAGGTCCTCCATCTCACCATCTGCCAGCGTAATCAGATTGAGCTCCCGGTCGAGCGCCGCGTAAGCAAACGCCTTGTGGCCGGAAGCAGGATCAATGCCAACGTAGACAGAATCTGTAAAAAACATAGTAAGATATAACCTGATGAAATGAACAAATACAGTGTAGCCGAAAAAGAAAAGATATGCAACCAAACGAGCGTCGAATTTTCTACATTCTAATCCTGATCGCGGGCCTGGCCTGGATCGGCATCAGCGTCAATCGTTCCGGCGAGGGGATGGGACTCACCGCAGCGCCACAAACCGGTTTCCCGGCGCCGAATTTCACCCTAAAGACCCCACAGGGAGAAACCTACCAACTTTCAGACTTGCGCGGCAAAGGGGTGCTGGTTAACCTTTGGGCCACCTGGTGCCCGCCCTGCAAGGCCGAGATGCCTACCATCGAAAAGATTTACGGGGAGTACAAGGATAAAGGGCTGGTTGTCCTGGGCATAAATTCCACCGTCCAGGATGATCCATCCGCGATCGCCCCCTTCATCCGGCAATATAACCTAACCTTTCCCATCCTGCTGGATGAAACCGGCGAAGTTTCCTCAATTTATGAACTTCGCTCCCTGCCCACCAGCTTTTTCATCGGACGCGACGGAGTCATACGTGAAGTCATCATTGGAGGCCCCATGTCCGAAGCCTTGCTACGCGCCCGCGTAGAAGAAATCCTTAAATAAATATGCTGACCCTCTTTCGCAACCTCTTCGCGCCGCCCCGCCACCTGATCCTGCTGGTTGCCGCCGCCTGGCTCGGCGCTACACTAACTGGAAGGCGCGCTGCCCGCCACAACCTCGACGGCGAAACACTCAGCAGCCTGGTGTTCAACAGCTTGATTGCCTTTATCCTGGGCGGGCGCCTGGTCTATGCCGCGGCCAATCTTTCGGCCTTTGCAAAAAGCCCGCTCAGCTTATTCTATCTAAATACCGATTCCTTCGATCTGCTCGGCGGGCTGGTCTCGGCCTTGATCGTTGCCCTTGTGTATGGACAGCGACACAAGTTGCCTCTCTGGAATACACTGGATGCCCTGACTCCGTTCTTTGCCACACTTTGGGTTGGGATCAGCTTGAGCCAGCTCGCAGCCGGGACAGCCTACGGCAAGCCAACAGACCTGCCCTGGGCCATTAATTTGTGGAATGCAAAGCGGCACCCCACCCAGATTTACGAACTGATCGCCTCTCTCCTGACCTTTGGGCTGGTCTGGTTCCACAAGCCGAATCTCCGCCCAGGCCTGTCCTTCCTGACCTTCACGGCGCTGACCTCTGCCGCGTCGCTCTTCCTGGAAGCTTTTCGCGGCGACAGCACGCTCGTGTTCGATGGTTTTCGGCTGGCACAGATGATTGCCTGGGTTATTTTGGCGGCCTCGTTCGCGCTGTACGAATGGCGGCTACAGGCTCCCCTTCAACAGTAACCGACTCCAGACATGGATAAAGTCTTTATCAAAGACCTGCAAGCCCACGGCATCATCGGCATCCGCGACTGGGAACGTACCACTCCGCAGAATATTCTCATCAACGTTACGCTTTTCACCGATACCCATCGCGCCGCCCAGACCGATGACATTGCCGATTGTGTGGATTACAGCGTTCTGGCAAAGAAAGTTAAGGAGTATGCCGAGTCCGCACAGCGACTCACCGTTGAAGCTTTGGCGAACGATTTGGCGGAATTATGCCTACGCGAAAACGGAGTGGAGAAGGTAATCGTACGGGTGGAAAAGCCGCAAGCCGTGACGGGAGCCTTATCGGTGGGAGTGGAGGTTGAACGCCAGAAACAGGCTGAGGCGTAGAAAGAAGCGCACAGGCGACGGGCAATCCGCCGCCTGTTTTTTATCCGCTAAATCTGAAGCGGCGAAGCGCCGCGCGAAATGTTCGCCAGGAATTCCTGCCGGGTAGCCAGGTTGGCGCGAAAGGCGCCGTGCATGGCTGAGGTGGTCATACGGGCGTCGTGCTTGGCAACCCCACGCATCATCGAACACAGGTGCATACCCTCAACCACCACCGCCACTCCTTGCGGCTTAAGCAGGTCGCGCAGGAAGTCGGCGATCTGACGGGTCATGCGTTCCTGCACCTGCAGGCGGCGGGCATACATATCCACAATGCGGGGAATTTTGGAAAGCCCCAACACTTTACCATCCGGGATATAAGCCACGTGTGCACGCCCCATGAAGGGCAGCATGTGATGCTCACACAGGCTGTAGAATTCAATATCCCGTACCAGCACCATTTCATCATATTTGACATCAAAGAGCGCGCCATTGACCAGCGCCTTCGGGTCAACCTGATAGCCATTCAACAATTCGCCATACATGCGCGCGATGCGCTGGGGTGTATATAGCAGGCCCTCACGTTGAGGGTCCTCGCCGACAGCATGCAACAATTGGCGCACTGCTTGCTCGACACCCGCCTCATCAATGCTGCCAGGCAAGGAAACCTGTTCGTTCAATTCATCATCAAAATCTACCATTTCCACTGACTCCAAGAAAAAGGCCCAGCCTGAGCTGGGCCAAAATGTACCGGCTGGGCTTTAGCCAACTTCAGGTTCGATCAAACCGTACGTCCCATTGCGGCGGCGGTAGAGTACGCTGATCTTGTTTACCTCTGCATTATAAAAGATAAAGAAGTTGTCGTGTCCCAGCAATTTCATCTGTTCCACAGCTTCTTCTTCGTTCATTGGCAAAAGTACAAACTTTTTGCGGCGTGCGATCAAGGGCAGCAACTGGCCTGTCTCGTCCTTGGGCAGGTCTTCCTCAACCACTTCGGATGCCGAACGCCCATCTCCGCGTCCGTGGTAATGCTTACCTTTATAGCGGTCAATCTGGCGCTGAAGGTTATCCAGGGCTGAATCAAAAGCAGCATGGATATCATCGGCGCGCTCTTCGGTGCGCAGGATCATCCCTTTGCCGCGCACGGTAATTTGGGCCACGTTACGATCCGTGGCGCTGCGGGCCGTTTTATGATGAGTCAATTCCACGCGCGCCTCTTCGATCACTGGCAGATAATGATCGAGCTTCTCGGCTTTCTTCGTGATGTACTCCTCTAACTTTTCGTTCACGTGCATATTACGTGCCTGGATTTCCACTTTGTTGGACATAGGTCCTCCTTTTGGGATATGAAGGTCACTAAACCGCTCAAGTGAGCTGCAGGTCATGCCGCGGCAGCGCACGAGCGACTGTTAACGCATAAACCTGGCGGGCGCCTGCGGAAAGCAGCGCATCCGCCCCGGCTTCCAAAGTTGATCCTGTTGTAGCAACATCATCCATGAGCAGGATAGTTCGGTCGCGCACTTGCACCCCCACAGCCTGAAATGCATCCCGCACGTTCTCGCGGCGCTGCTCCCTGGGCAATCCCACTTGGGAGCGAGTATCGCGCCTGCGGATCAAAGCCTTGGGAGAATACGCCAATCCAAGAGCCAGTGAAAGCGGACGCGCAACCATTCCAACTTGATTATACCCTCGTTCCTTCTGGCGAGTCTTCCCCAGAGGGATCGGTACGATCATATCAATCGGCCAATCCAATTTAAGGATAAAATCCACCATTTGAACTGCCAACGCATCTCCCAAACCTATGTCGCGGCGATATTTGAGGCGATGAAGGGCCTGACGAAGAGGGTCATCAAACGCGGCCCAGGAACGAAGCGCCTGGAAAGGTGGGCGATGCTGCTCGCAGGCATGGCAGAGTCCTCCATCATCCAGGGGCATCCCGCAGGAAATGCACACCTTCCCGCGCAAGACGGGGACGTGTTGTTGGCATTCCTGACACCAGCGATAACCAAATTTACCACACCCCGCACAGACAGGCGGAAAGACCCAGTCAAGGGCAGTCCACATAGACCGATATAACGGATAGACCCAAGCGGAGGCAGCCACAATGATCTCTTTTGTCCGGCACGTGTTCCCAACAGGGGGGACTGTACCCGCCCCCTTACTGCGCCAACCTATCCACCGCCGGTAAAGACACCCAGCGATTTCGAGATTTGAATGCCAGCGGGAGCCAGCAGAATGATCATGATTGATGGGAAAGTCAACAAAGCCATAGGAATGATCATCTTGATAGGCGCTTTGTGCGCTTCCTCTTCGGCAAGTTGGCGGCGTTTGACGCGCATCTGGTCAGACTGAATACGAAGCACCTTTGCCATGCTTACGCCAAGGATTTCACTTTGGATCACCGCTGCCACAAAGCTGGTTATTTCGGGGATGCCAATACGGTCGGCCATATCCCGCAAGCCATCGCGTCGAGTTTTTCCAAGCTGGATCTCTTTGATTGTTCGGAGGAATGCCAGCGAGAGTTCATTCTCCCATTTTTCACTTACTTTTGCCATGGCCGCATCAAATCCCAACCCGGCTTCCACGCAAATGGTGAGCAGGTCAAGCGCATCCGGCATGGCCTTACGAATATCATGCTGGCGTCGGCCAATCAGGCTCTGGAGCCAGAGCTGAGGAAAGAAGAAGCCCAGCGCTGCGAAGATTACAACCACCAGCACAACACGGCTGAGCGGCCAAGGGTCTGGGGCCAAAAAGGAAATCAATAATAACAGGCCTCCAAACACACCAGCAACCACAAAACGTGAGGCAAGGAAGGTCGCTGCGTCAATTCGGCCGGGGTTGCCTGCCAGTTCAAGCTTATGACTTGTTTCAATTAACAACTTTTGAGGCGTAAAGCGCGTTGAGAATTCCCCAACATTTCTTAGGAAGGGAACGATCACGCGCTCGCTGAATGGCTGCGACAGTTCTATTTCCTCGAGCGAGGTGACCTCCCCTCGCTGGCTGGCCTCAGCCAGGCGCGTCATCAAAGGGTCGTTATCTTCTTGTGCATTGCGCGCATAACGCGCACCGATCAAGCCTACTGTGACTGCGCCTCCAACCAAAACGAGAATAACCAGGATCCATACAAAAGCAGGCATGTTACACCTCAATATCTGCAATTCTCATCATGATAAAGTAACCCAGGCTGATCAAAAACACCACGACCCCTCCAACAATCCACCCACAATAGGGCCCACCCCCGTTAAGGGACAACAGGTAATTTGGATTGAGGAACCAGAGAATCAGAGTGAGAAAAACAGGAATGAGAGAAAGAACGGACCCGGAGGTGCGTACCTGGGCCGTGAGGGTTCGAATTTCGCCTTTGATGCGGACGCGCTCGCGGATCGTGAAAGAAATCGTATCTAAAATCTCGGAGAGGTTACCGCCCACTTCCCGTTGCACATTAATAGCAGTGACCATAAAATCCAGGTCATTGCTGGGAATACGCCGCAGGAGGTTTTCCAAGGCAACCTCCATTGGAATACCAATTTGCATCTCTTGCACCACACGGCGAAATTCATCTGAGATCGGAGAAGGCATTTCCTTACTGACCGCCTCCATGGCCTGCATCGTGGAATAACCAGCCCGCAGACCATTTACCATCAAGTTCAACATGTCAGAGAGTTGATCATTGAAGCGGATCAACCGGCGCTGCTTAAGCCGATTAACGTAAAGACGAGGAGCGAGAAACCCAATCACTGCACCAATCGCAAATGAGATCGGGTTCCTGTTTCCCAGGAATCCTGCCAGCAAACTACCAATCAGTATCGCGGCTATTACCACGACAATATATTCAGCGACTTTCAGCTTCAGGTCAGCGCGGGCCAGTTCGCGGGCAATGTTATCGCCAAAGGAAGTACGCTCAACACGCTTGGAAACCCAGTCGGTTATGACTGACTTATCCGCTGCCGAACGGTCATCTCCCCCGTTCCTCTGATCGCCCAAATACTGGCCCAGGCGTTGATCAAGGACCGTCTGTTCGCTGGAGACAGTCACGACCAGCCCGATCACAAGCAGGACAATCAGGAAAAGCCCACCGCCGATTACAATCCAAGTTATCATAGATTAATAACGCCGGCGTTCGCCAATGCCAAAAATAGAGGGAGGCAAATGGATACCGGCTGCCTCAATTTTATCCATAAACTTTGGCCGCAAACCTGTCGGGCGGAGTCGCCCAACAATCTGCCCATTGTCAATACCTGTTTGCTCAAAGGCGAATAGATCTGTCATGGTAATTACGTCGCCTTCCATGCCGCTGACTTCGGTAATATAAACCACTTTACGCGTACCGTCACGCATACGGTCCTGATGAACTACCAGGTCAATAGCTGAGGAAATTTGCTCGCGAATCGCGCGAGACGGAAGCTCCATGCCGGCCATCAGGGTCATTGTTTCAAGGCGGGATAAGGTGTCGCGTGGGCCATTCGAGTGCAAAGTTGTCATGGAGCCATCTTGACCAGTATTCATTGCCTGAAGCATATCCAGCGCGGCTTCATCGCGAATTTCGCCGACGATGATACGATCCGGGCGCATACGAAGGGAGTTGATCACCAATTGGCGGATGGTGATTTCGCCGCGACCTTCAATGTTCGGTGGACGCGATTCCAGGGTGACTACATGCTCCTGACGAAGCTGCAATTCTGCCGCGTTCTCAATCGTCACAATACGTTCGTCGGAGGGGATAAAACTCGAGAGGATGTTGAGGAGCGTGGTTTTACCAGAACCCGTGCCTCCGGAAATCACAACGTTCAATCGCGACTCCACACAGGCCTTTAAGAATTGGAGGGCTTCAGCCGTAATCGAACCAAACTGCATTAATTGTTCAAGAGTGATCGGGTTGCGTGAAAATTTACGAATGGTCAACACGGGGCCGACCAGGGAAACTGGCGCGATGACCGCATTCACACGAGAACCATCCGGGAGGCGGGCGTCAACATAGGGGCTGGCTTCGTCAATACGACGGCCCAGCGGAGCAACGATGCGATCAATAATACGTAAAACATGCTCGTTGTTCTCAAAAGTAACCGGCACCCGGTGGATCTTTCCCTTGCGTTCAATGTAAATATTCTTGGCCCCATTAACCATAATTTCCGTAATGGTTTCATCCTCCAGTAAGGGCTGAAGAGGTCCAAACCCCAGTATCTCAGCAGAAATTTGCTCAAAAAGCCGTGCGCGTTCCGGCCGGGATAGAACAATATTCTCATCCGTCAGGATTTGCTCGAACAAGTCCTGGATCGTCCTGCGTACATCCTCGGTTTTACTGATATCCATCGAAGGATCGAGCTCTGCCAGTAATTTGTTCTGGACGCGCGTCTTCAAGTCAAAGTAAGAGCCAACTTGAGGAGAAGTGGTTGGGGCACTGACGCGACGAGCCTGTAAAGAGGAGAGCCGCGAACTATCTCCAGAACCTGCTTGGCCTCCACCTCGCTGTGGAGCAGGCGACCCGTTCTGTCCCTGACTCTGTCCCTGTTCAATACGTTTAAGCAACGACATACTTGCTCCTTAGCGCCTACCTACATTCGATGAATCCTGTTCAGTTTCCAAAGCAGCAACGCGTCCGCGCACAGATTCCGCTAATGCATAAACGCCACGAGCGACCGCCTGTGTCTTATTGTCAATCATAAAAGGCACACCCCGGTTGACCGCATTAATCACCACACGCTCGTCCAGAGGGATGACGGCTGCCACATCCTGTTTCAAATTTTTGCTCACGCGTTCCGGGGTGATGGCAATGCGTTTATCAAAGCGGTTCATTGCCAGTACGAGACGATCCCGTGACACGCCCATGGTATGCAGCAAGTCAAGGCACAAACTCACGTTCTTTATGGATGGGATTTCCTGTGTCGTCACCAAAACAACCACGTCACTATTGTCAATCGCGGTCAGCGTGATATCCGTTAGAACCGAAGCCGTATCCACTACAACATAAGCATAAAGTTGTTTGAGCAAATGTAAAACCCTGGCGAATTGGTCGGCGGTAACTTTTTCAGCGTGTTCAGGTCGCTGCGGGGCTGCCAGGATGTGAATGCCAGATGCCTCATGCTTAATCATGATTTCTTCAATGATCTCTGCATCCAGTTCGTCAATGCGCGGAGCGATTTCAACAATCGTATTCTTTCCCTGCTCATTCACAAAAACCGCGACATCCCCAAACTGGAGATTCGAATCCACCAGGACGACGCGCGTGTCCTCGTTATGAAGGGCAATCGCCAGGTTGACAGCCAGTGTAGTGGTACCGACGCCGCCTTTCGGACTATAAACGGTCACTACCTTGCCCTGCAATAACTCAGGCAACACAGCCACTGAAGTCGGTAAGCCAGGGGACACCGGCGCGCCACGCCCCTGCACATTCTTTGACCTTTCGGCACGCGCCATATCCCCGGCGCGTCGGATTGCCGAGATGAGTTCATCACCCATCGGGGGTTTGGTCAGGAAATCGCGCGCACCAGCTAACATGGCTCGGCGCATATAGTTTTGATCGCCTTGCACAGAAAGTATTACGACCTGAATGTGAGGCGAACGATGCCGGATGGTTTCAGTTGCAGTAATGCCGTCAACATCCGGCATGTTTATATCCATCAGCACAACGTCTGGATCCAACTCTTGAGAGAGTTGAATCCCTTCTTTGCCGGAGCGCGCTGCCCCCACAACCTCAACATCAGCTTCGAATTGAAGCAACTTTCGTACATTCTCCCGGGTTTCAGCAATATCATCCACTATCAAAACCCGGATCTTATCGGAAGGCATACAGTAATACCTCTATCTCTAGTAAAAGAATTAAATCTATTTAGCAGCAGGCTGGTCGTTCGGCAATGTAGGAGCTACCAACTTGTCGATACGTGGCTCCATGGCGTACGGTAATTTGGCAGGTACGGGAATATTATACTGCCCCAACAGGAATTGAAGTGTTGCGGCCTCTGTAGCCTGGCGTGATTGATCGTTCGGATTGCGGAGCGCCAGTTGAATCTGAGCATTTGTATAATTTAGATAGGTCAAGGTAATCGAATCCTGCGGAGAAACAATCAAAGTTACCAAATCAGGGGTCGTGGGGGTTGAGCTTTGCTGAGATTGCGGAGCCGCTGGTTGAGTTTCAGCAGTTGTTGTCGTTGTTGTCGGGAAGTTGCCGGCCTTAAGGACAACCACATCCTGTAACAGCAATTGGCAAACAGAGCGAGGACGCGGCGCTTCAGATGGGATTAAATAGAACGGCTGTTGAAGCGATGGGTCCAGCTCCAAACGACCCTGAGGGCCGCTCGCGCTGGAAGAAGGACCGAGAGACAGGACTGGCAATTGACCATTAACAATACCGGTACCATTAAGGACCGCCACGTTATTAGGAAGTACAGATTGAAAACTAGGGTCCACATCCACAAACAGAAAACAAGCTGTTACATTCACATGAGCGCCATCGGCTATACCAAAACCAGCCAGTGAGAGGCGACTGGCAGGGATTGAGACAGCCGTCATGCCGGGAGGCACAAGTGCAGCCCATTGAGGACCAGCGATTGAAACAGCTGCAGATTTGTCCACGATCATCGCCTCGGTCAAGACTACTCCCTGATCCAAGGGATAACGGGCCACTTTATTGGAAGTCAACTGAGCTAGTTCATTGGTCGTGAACATTTTGTCAACAACCTTGTCTTGTGGAATCGAGATTGTCGAAAGAACCGCCTCGGTAATATCTCCACCTTGTGGAATGTTCTGGCCAGCAATATAAACGTCGACAAACGTGGGCTGTTGAGGCTGTCGGGTCTGCAAGAATTGGTTCAGGACAAAAAAGCCCAACCCCAAACCGACCACGACTATCAGAAGCAAAAATATCAAGATTCTTCCGCGACGCATATGAGTTCTCCTCTCTTTGCCACTATGCGCAAAGCTCGTATAGTATATGGTATATCATAGGGATTATACAAGAAAAATAACAAAATCATATTGGCTAATTCGATTCAGCCAGGGCTTATTGGATGGCAAAAAGCCTGAAATTTGCAAACCGGTGCCATTTTATTGGGAAATATTATAGGCGAAAACTGAGATCGGTAGTAATAAACAGAGTTTAAACTTACGCAAAGGGAAAAAAACAGAGATTCATTCAGAACTACAATCCCCACCCTTGCATCTCAATTTACGGGTTGCAGAAATCCCTGATTAATGAAGCAGCCCTGTTTTCACAGGGCTGCCTTTTGCTCAAATGGAACGGTTCAGATTACACGCCGGAGAGGCTGCTGTTAATCTTGCTGAAGACACCACCAATGATCGGGCCCAAGATCATGAGAGCCGCGATAACAACGATGGCTACCAAAACAAGGATCAAAGCGTACTCAACCAGGCCCTGGCCTTTTTCTTTCGGGGCAAATAACATGGCTTTTGTATCTCCTTTCTTTTGAATTCTCCGGGAGGCCTTCCTCAGAGTTGCCAGTATTATAGCAAGCTTGGATGGCATATAGCAAGAGCTTGGAAGTGAATTGTCTTTACAATTATGTTAGCCTGACGAAAGTGCAATTTTACCCGGTACCCGGCACGCTAAAGGAAACTCGTGTCCCCTTTCCAACTTGGGCATCTACCTCAAAATTTCCTCCCAGCAACTCAGCACGATCTCGAATTAATTTCAGACCTAAATTGTTGGTTTCCTTCAAAGTCTCGACATCGAAACCTTTCCCGTTATCATCCACAGTGACTCGAATCGCTTCATTCCCAAGGTCCGCCTGGACCTTTACCACAGTAGCTTGACTATGGCGAGCCGCGTTACCAAGCAGCTCCTGAATCGCGCGAAACAACATCACCTCAATATAAGGTTCAAGGCGGCGTTCTGTGCCCGTGATGGTTAAACTCACATCCAACCCCGTCTGCTCTTTGAAAGTATCCACATACTTTCGAATGGTTGGAACAAATCCAAGATCATCCAGCATCATCGGACGCAATTCAGATATGAAATTACGCACCTTTTGGAACGTAGTCATAGCTGCCACTTTCAGACTCCCCAACTCATCTTTTGCCTGGGCCGGGTCAGCATCCAACAGGCGCATTGCAATTTCGGTCTGTAAAATGAAATTGGACAAGGCCTGGGCCGGGCCATCGTGCATCTGGCGGGAAAGGCGTTGGCGCTCCGCTTCCTGTGCGTTAACAACCATTTCGATACTGTTCATTTGGCTTTTTCCGCTCCCGGTTGCAGATGCCGCCGGAGCGCCGCTCAGTGAAATAACCTGTCCCAAAACTACAGCATATTTTTCAAGATGCAGTTTATCATTTTGCAATTTTTCCAACTGTCCGCGCATCACGAACAGGCGCTGCTGGGCATCCAAAGCGGAGTCGTAGGCCATACGGGTTTCCTCCGCCGACATTTGCCCAAGCTTGTTTTGCACCTGCTGTAAATGTGCAGTAATTGCCGCGTTACGCTGGGTAAGCTTGGTCACCTCCACCTGGCTCTGCTCGATCATCAAAGTCACTTCCCGCAAAGCGCGCTGGGTCTCATCTAATTCTGTCTGGAAATTTATCGCGCTACTGGAATCGGGACTTTCGAGTTCATTAAGAGTCATCGGAACGCTTACTCCTCGTTTCCAAATTTTGCATCTTTAAGGGTCACCCAGCCGCGCTTTAATGCATAAACAACAGCCTGTGTGCGGTCTTCAACACCGAATTTGCGCAGGATGGCCGTTACGTGGTTCTTGACCGTCTGGTGACTGATCCCAAGTAAACTGGCGATTTCTTTATTGCTCAAGCCGCGTACAACGCAAGCCAGGACTTCCATTTCCCGGTCGGATAGGGGATGGAATGGGCTGCCCGGTTCACTATAGGAACTACGCGCACCCTCCATTTGATCTTCCACCCATTGTTCCAATTCGCGGCGATTCATAACCTGCTCGCCTATCACGTACTTTCCATCCACCACTTCGCGGATGATACGCGGCAGACTCTGCGGCTGGATATCCTTGGAACAGTAAGCCGCCGCGCCTGCCAGAGCTGCATGGATGGCCTGCTCCACATCATCGTAGCCGGTCATCAACAGGACGCGAGTGGGCAGTTTTTCCTGGGTCACCAGATGGGTGATCTGCTGGCCATTCATACCGGGCAGGTTAACATCCAAAACGGCGACCGTTGGGCGCAGAGTACGAATCAGGGAAAGACCCTCCTCCCCATTCGCCGACTGCGCTACGACAGCCATATCCGATTCGAGAGAGAGTGCATCTACCACCCCTTGTCGGAACAAAGGATGGTCATCAACAACCAAAAGAGTAATCCGGTTCATCCCTGACCCATTTCCAAATCAGAATATCGAAGAATTGTCAAATTCTATTTTAACCGATTAAGGCCGCTTCCAACGATAGATTGTCATATTATCTTCGCCGAATCTGGGAGCGAAATCTCCTCCGCTCGTAAAGACAGGTTGGGCTTCTTTCACCAATTGTGGATAAAAATCCGGGAACGCGATCAAATAATCTGCCTGCTGTTCGTTCAGAAAGACCGCCAGCTTTTTCTCATCCCGAATAAAGGGGATAACCTCGGGCGAAATCAAGCCGGCCAGATCAACTAATTTATGGTCATCAAAATAACCCAGAGCACCGATATCGTGTGCGGCAATGACAGCATCCGGCGGAATATTCCTAGCGGCCCACCGGGCAGAGGTGACCATCTCGCTCTCGATCACGGCCACATCCTGTGCGTAAGAATTCGCGCCCATGGCAATAAACGCGAGCGACGTAAACAGAACACTAGCCTGCCAGATGGTCTGCACAAACCAGTGATAACGGCCAAACTGTTTCGATTGGACAAAATCCACCAAAGCCAACAAGCCCATCAAGAAGAAAATCGGCATGGCGGGCATAATATAACGGCCATGCTGATAAACCGGCAAGCGGGAAACGTACAACCAAAGATAACCAAAAAACCAGATGATGGCCGCCAGCATGCCCCAGGCGCGGCGGCGAACAGAGAGGCCTATCCAGGCGATCA
>JAKANW010000435.1 GCA_021823555.1 Chloroflexota bacterium | reverse complement strand
GTGAACTTCGCCCCGCGGGGCGAAGTTCACGTTACAGACGCCGCGCGGCGCGGTCACTGCCGATAAGATTGTTTTCGCCACGAACGCGTATTCGCATCTCATCCCTGAAATCTGGAACAAGCAGGTTCCCGCCTTTACCTACATGGTCATTACCGAGCCGCTGACGGAATCGCAAATGGCTTCGATTGGCTGGAAGAATCGCCAGGGATTGGAAGATGCGCGCAACCTCGTCCATTACCTGCGCCTGACTGTTGATAATCGCATCGCCATCGGCGGCAGCGACGTGACGATCTCTTATGGCCGCGATATGGATCGCGATCTGAACGAGAAAACTTTTCAACAGTTGGAGAAAGATACGGTGGAATTATTCCCCGATTTGAAGGATGTCAAGTTCACTTTCCGCTGGGGCGGCCCGGTCAGCGTGACCATGCAAATGGCGCCTGCAATTGGCATGGTCGGTGACCAGCGTGCCTGGTATAGCCTCGGCTGTGTGGGGCATGGCGTCGCGCCGACGCATCTCAATGGTCAGACGTTAGCCGATTTATTGTTGGAACGCCAGACCGACCTGACATCAATTTGGTTCGTCAATCGCAAGCCCATCGCCTGGCCGCCCGAACCGCTGCGTTGGGTGGCTTCGCAGGTGTTGCTTGGTTACCTGCACGCGGAAGACTGGTGGTACGAGCGGGATAAAAAAGCCGCGGCGTAAAACCCGAAGATCTGTAAACTCCAGCCTCCTGAGTCAAAGGGAGGCTGGAGTTTTGTTCGTTTCCACAAATGCAGCGGTTCGTAACAATTCCCCGCCGGTTTCGTTTAAATTAGGGTATGTTTCATTTGGATGGGAACCGTCCCGAAGGCTGGTTGTAAAGGGCCAAAATCGGCTTAAGTTCAACCTTCGGGACGTTGCCCTCAACTTGTTTGAAACACACCCTTAATAAATTGATGTTACGCGCCGCCCCGTCGCGAAGCACCCTGTAAGGGAAGGTTTGGGGCAAAAGTGAGCCTGAATTACGGGACGGTGCATAACGTGAGTTAAGAAGCAGAACCGTGGTCCCGTTCTGGCCTTCATGTGCCGTACAATTTCAGGAACTCCTCTTTCGTCATCCAGAATTCTGTTCGCTGTAGGCCCCACATCGTTCGATGCCGCAGGCTGGCGGGATTGAACGTCCACATCAGCCACCAGGTGTAGAAATTCTCCCAGAATTCGCCGAACGCCCCCAGTGGGCGATGATAGGGAAAGATGGTAAAGCCCAAATGCTGGAGCATGGCCCGCCCGCCGCGGGCATGTTCGAAGCTGGCATGCGCTGTGATTCCGCCGACAGCCTGCACATCCCGGCAGGCGGCATCCTGTTGGATGTGCTGTGCAATGGCTTTCAGCGAAACGAGCATCGGCCGCTGGAACTTGAGTCCGTAGGCCAGATCGGGTCCCTCGGCCGGGATGAGCGGCATGCGTTCGTTCCAGGCGTGCAGCAACAACACTTCCGTGCCTCGCGGGACCGTGCCGTCAGGCAGGAGCAGGTCGTGGCTGGCGCGGCCAATTTGAAGTCGCAGGATGACGCGCGGATCGTCGGTGAATGGCGCAACGCCTTCGCGCCGGCTGAGCCAGTCATCGAAGCGGCGAATGATCGTCCGCAGGAAATCCATTAGCGCCGGATCAGCCAGATGCCTGCCACAATGGCCAGCGTCCCCAGCCATTGACTTTCTGTGATCGGTTCGCGGAAGATCCAACTGGCGGCTACCATCTGCACGCCGAGCACGGTCAGCCCGGTGGTGAGCGGAAAGGCGATGCTCAACGGCATGTACCTCAACAGCCAGGTCAGTGTGATGACCGTGACCAGCCCGGCCAGGTTGCCGATCACCTGCCAGGTCAACAAGCCATTCCAGGTCTTGCTCATGGCTGAGACGCGAAAGGCAGCATTGGCGAGGATGTTGAATGCAAGGTTGACAACGATCAGCGAAAAGACCATGGCCGACGCGTTGTCTACCTTTGGAATGGAGATGCTGGTAAAACGATTGTTGAACACGTCCTGCCTCCTTTCGATCATTCTCACTATTCACAACCCTGATGGGGCAATGAAGATTTGCCAAGTACTTCATTCAAGTCTATAATTCACTTGCACTGGTTCCTGCTCACTGATAACTGGTAACTGCCTTCATGTCTACCATTGACGAGATTAAAGCCAAGATTGATATCGTAGACCTCGTCTCCGAGGCCGGGGTCAAACTGCGCCATGCGGGCAGGAACTACACCGGCTTCTGTCCGTTCCACGATAACAAGCACACGCCTGCCTTCGTCGTCTGGCCTGAGACGGGGACGTGGCGCTGTTTTGGCGCGTGCAACGAGGGCGGCGACATCTTCAAATTCGTGATGAAGCGCGAGGGGGTTGACTTCAAGGAAGCCTTGCAAAAACTGGCGGCGCGCGCGGGGGTGCAGTTGGAGGACCTTCGGCGGCGCGAGACACCCCAGCAGCGCGAAGCCTACGATCACCTGCGGGCATTGCTGGAAGACGCCATCATCTTCTACCGCACCCACCTTTTCAATAACCAGGATGTGCTGGCCTATCTGCACGAAAAGCGCGGACTGACCGATGCCACCATCGAGATCTTTGGGCTGGGCTACGCGCCGGATGGCTGGGACAACGCCCTCAAGCATTTCACCGCCAAGGGCTATTCTTCACAAGACCTCATTGACGCTGGCTTGCTTAGTGTCCGAGACGAAAAGGATGATTCACACTCCACGCAAAACGCAACACGCATGTACGACCGCTTCCGCCACCGCATCATGATCCCCATCCGCGACGAGCAGGGACGTATGGCTGGCTTCGGCGCGCGCATCGTGGACCCGAACGACATTCCCAAGTTCCTCAATTCGCCGGAGACGCCGATCTTCTCGAAGGGACGGCTGCTCTACGGCCTTGACCGCGCCCGTAAGCCCATCCGCGCCGCGGATCAGGCTGTGATCGTCGAGGGTTACCTGGACGTGATCGCCCTGCACCAGGCGGGCTACGAAAACGTTGTCTCACCGATGGGCACGGCGCTGACCGAAGACCAGTTGCGCCTGCTCAAGAAGTTCACGCGGCGCATCGTGCTGGCGCTCGACCCCGACCTGGCGGGACAAAAGGCTGTGCTACGCGGTCTCGACGCGGCGCGCTCTGCCATGGACCGCGAGGGCGAACTGGCTTTCGATGCGCGCGGTCTGCTGCGCAATGAAGCGCGCCTGCAGGCTGACCTGCGTGTGGCGTCCATGCCAGATGATCTTGATCCCGATGAAATTGTGGCACGCGATAAGGATGAATGGAAGCGCCTGATCGAGAACGCCAAACCGATCGTTGAGCACGTGTTGGATACTTTGCTGGCCGATCGGGATGTCAATGATCCCAAGGTCAAGAACGAGGTCGCGCAGCAAGTCCTGCCGTTGATCGCCGACCTGCCCAATTCCATCGAGCGTGACACGTATCGCCAGATGCTGGCGCGGCGGCTGAGGGTGGACGAACGCGCGTTGATCGGTGCACAGGCCCGGGGTCCGGCATTGAGGCGCAGGCCGCGTTCAACGGGACAAGGTCAAGGCGCCGAAACGCCCGTAGTGGCGGCCATCCGTCCGGGCCAGAAAATCGAATCGTTCTGCATTGGTGTTCTATTTCGTAAACCCGAATTGCTCTACCGCCTCGACCGTCGTCTGGAGGAGTTCGGCTTGAGTGCGCTGGCTGTGCAGGATTTCGAGTATACTGATTATCAAATGTTGTTCCGCCTGGTCCGCCAGGCCGTTGAACAGGACAAGACCGAACATCATGAGTTCGTGGTGGAGGCGCTGCCTGAGCAGTTGCAGGAACTTTCGTTGAGCCTGCTGTCGCAGAACGAGCAACTTGACATTGTGGAAGAGAGATTGCTGGAGGATCTGCTGCGCGGTGTGATCAAATTGCGGCGCGAGGCGGCGGGCAGAAACTTAAATCAACTGCGCTTTTTGCAGGAAGATGAACAGCAGCAAAATGGCGTAAACTTAAAGGTATATCAGGAACAGGCGATGCAGCTCACACGATTGTTACAAAGTTTAGACCAGGCCAAACGTAAGCTATCCATGAAGCGGTTAATGTGACCC
>JAKANW010000434.1:1767-4097 GCA_021823555.1 Chloroflexota bacterium | reverse complement strand
AATTCGCCGACCTTGGTGTTGGTGAAGAAGCGCAGGGACATGCGCTGCAGGCGCGAGAATAATGCCACGCGCAGGTCGAAGATCACACCTTCGCCGACGAAGGAATTCAGTTGCCGTTGGACAACGGAAATCACGCCATTGAGGATCGGCAGGAACAATAATGCCAGTGCCAGCAGGACCAGTTTGTGCAAGTCCTTGGCGGGCAGAACCTTGTCGATCATTGTGCGGAAGATGAGCGGCGAGACCAGGCTCACGCCTGTGCTGAGCAGGATCATGACCAGCATTCCGCTGATCTGACGCCAATACGGCTGCGCGTAGGCCAGTACGCGCAGTAAAAGTTCTTTGGTCACTTTGGGCTTTTGGTCGCCCGAACGCATAAAACTAAACCAACCACCACCGTGGAACATACCGTGTGTCTCCTGCCGCGCAAAATTTTCTTTTATGTGGAGCATTCACGCGGCCACCCGACTATAAGGCCATCTGACCATTCGCGCAACCGGAAGAAGAGGCAGGTGAGGCTGCGTGGGTATATAATTCTTTTATTCGTCCTCACAATTGTCTCTCCAACAAAATAATCGAAAAAGAGAAATTCATCTCCGCGTTGGTATTTGGATGATTCCTATGATAACCAAATTGACCCCTTATGAATATGAACAACGCAGACGAACCCTGTCAGTCATAATCTGGATGTTGTTGGCCGTCTCTGCACTTCTTGGTGTGTTCAATCTCCAATACAAAACCTGGGACTCGGTCTTTTCTTTGTTTGGCCTTGCCCTTTTGTGCATTCCCTTGCTTTGGCTGAATGATAGGGGATATTATGCCGTGGCTGGAGCCGTCGTCAGCCTGATCGTTCTGATGGTGATCGATGTCAACCTGGTGAATGGGGATGGCATTCTTGACCCCGGAATTCTGGCCTACCCGATCTTTATCATGATTGGTACTTTACTTTTTGGGAAGCATGTTTCCTTTCCCTTCACGCTGGCTGCCATTTGTTCGCTGGTTGGCATGGTGTATCTCGAACAGGCGGGATACATCCACCCAACACTGCATTCGGCCCGCTACGAAGATTTGGTTCCCATCATTATCCTTCTGGTGGCGGCTTTCGTGGTGGTTTGGGTCGTGGTGGTCAACCTGGAGCGAAATCTTGAGCGCATTAAACAATCCGATGCCGAGTTGCGCGAAAATTACGACCTGACCCTGGAGGCCTGGGCCAAGGTGTTAGAGTATCGCGATAAAGAAACCGAAGGACACAGCCGCCGCCTGGTGGATCTCAGTACCCGGCTGGCAAAGACCCTGGGAATGAGTAATGGCGATATCGTTGCCATGCGGCGCGGTGCGTTACTGCACGACATTGGCAAGCTGGCGATTCCCGATAACGTGCTCTTGAAACCGGGTACATTGAATGAGGAAGAAAGAAACCTCATCAAAATGCATCCGGTGTACGCCAGGAAAATGCTTTCCAAGGTTTCCTTTCTTCAACGTTCCATTGATGTCGCCTACAGCCATCACGAGCACTGGGATGGAACGGGCTATCCCGAAGGCTTGAAAGGTGAGCAGATTCCCTTGATGGCGCGTTTGTTCACG
The DNA here is from genome assembly GCA_021823555.1 of Chloroflexota bacterium. The sequence continues at coordinate 2,513 of JAKANW010000434.1, read as the reverse complement.
GTGGTCGATCAATGGGATGCATTGACCTCGGATCGCCCCTACCGTAAGGCCTGGCCTCGCGACAAGGTCATCGCCTATCTTCAAGAGAATGCCGGAACGATTTTTGATCCGAACATGGTGGCTGCATTTTTGACCACTTTGCAAAAGAATGAAGCATTAGATAATTTGTAGGCCGCGGCTTCAGATTCGACTGGACGGAGCGGGAGGCGTGGAACTATCTGCATAGGCAATTCCTGCGCTGACCGCGCCGACGACCACCAGTACCGCCAGGAAGCCGCCAATCAACATGGGAAGTTTGTTTTTCAACATTTGTCTCCTTTCAGGGAATGGTTGGACTGTGCCCAACCTGCTTACAGGATACGCGAAGAAGATTTAGGGGAAATATAGAAGATGTTGCAAAAATGTGGGGAAAAAGTTAAGACAATGTGCCATTTCTCACTTGACCCTTCTTCTATCCCGTCCTACAATTCAATTGGTCTGACAACTTTCAATCTGAGGACGCGCCACACCTCACCCGGCTGGACAAATCGCCATCCGGTTTTCATTTCCACGAGTTCCATCCGATTCTGTTTGGCGCGACTACCAATTTTCCCAGGAGACTACCATGTCCGATTTTCTGTTTCGCGGCTCGCTCAAAGCGCTCGACCCTGATGTGTTCGCTCTGACTCAGGTCGAGGCGGAGAGGCAAGCCCGTAAGTTGATCCTCATCCCGTCCGAGAGCCAAGCCCCGCTCGCCGTGCGCGAAG
>JAKANW010000434.1:0-1757 GCA_021823555.1 Chloroflexota bacterium | reverse complement strand
CCAAAATATTTATGCCGAAGGCTATCCCGACGAAGAGACGCGCTGGATGTCTGAAGAAGAAATTTTGGACTACCCGGCGCGTTTAGGTCAATATCGCCGCAACGGCGACCCGCGTTACTACAAGGGCGTGGAGTATGCGGATATTATAGAGGCCCTCGCCCGCAAACGTGCCGCGCAGGCTTTCGCGGCCAATGGCTATTCTGCAGACCAGATTTATGTCAACGTGCAAGCGCTTTCCGGCGCGCCCGCCAACAACGCGGTGTATCAAGCCTTGATTCCGCTTGGCGAAACCATCATGGGACTCAATCTCCTGCACGGTGGTCATTTATCGCATGGTTCATCGGTCAATCGCAGCGGCAAATGGTTTAAAGCGGTTCATTACACGATTGACGAAAATGAGCGTTTGGATTACGAAGCCATTCGCAAACTGGCGCTCGAAACCAAGCCAAAACTTATCATTGCAGGTTATTCATCCTATTCGTGGGTGCCCGATTGGAAGAAGTTCCGCAAAATTGCGGACGAGGTGGGGGCGTACTTCCTGGCAGATATTTCCCACATTGGCGGGTTGGTCGCGGCAGGAGTCATCCCCTCGCCGATCGGCTACGCTCATGTGGTCATGTCCACCACGCACAAGAGCCTCGACGGTCCGCGCGGTGCAGTGTTGCTGACCACCTACGCGGACATCGCCAAGAAGATCGACAAGGCCGTCTTCCCTGGCGAGCAGGGCGGACCACACGTCCATATTTTTGCGGCGCTGGCGCTGACCTTCAAATTGGCGCAGACTGCCCAGTTCAAGAAGTTGCAAGCGCAGACCATCAAGAACGCAAAAGCGATGGCCGACCAATTCCAGAAACGCGGACTGCGCGTCCCGTTCGGTGGCACGGACTGCCACATGCTCAACGTGGACTGCACGACTGTCGAGGGCGAGGATGGTACGAAGCTGAGCGGCGATCAGGCCGCGCGCATCCTCGACATCATCGGCGTGGTGGTCAACCGCAACACGATCCCTGGCGATAAGAATTCGGCCGACCCAAGCGGCATCCGCCTCGGCACACCGTGGATCACGCAACGCGGATTCGATGAGAAGAAGACGCGTGAACTGGCCGACATCATGGCTGACGTGTTGCTGGCCTGCGCGCCGCACTCGGTGGACACCCCGCACAAGGGACGCGTCCGCCGCGCCAAGCTGGATTTCAATGTGTTGAACGTTGCAAAGTTGCGCATCCGCAAACTGGCTGAGTCTGCGGGCATTGACTTCAAGTACAAGGAAAGTGGTTACCCCCACTTCTATTTTATTGACGACAAGTCCACGAGCGGTGTGTTCGAGTTGCAGGGCAAGCGTGTGCGGCAAGTTCTCGATTACGCGGTGTCAAGCGATCTCTCCGCGTTGAAGAAGGGACAGTCGCAGGCGACCTCGATCACAACGCCCAAGGGCGGCACGGTCAAGGGTACGCTCGCCAAGGTGGATGACTTCACCTATCAGATTCAAGTCCCGGTAGCGAAGGCGGGCGTGGTTGGCACGTGGCTGCGCGACCTCTCCGATGGATACATGTCATTCAGCCTGAACGGTGACAAGGATTTCAGCGCGGCGCGGATGCCGGGTCCGTTTGTCGTTGCCGATAGCAAGAAGACATTGAAGAAAGCGACTGGAAAGGCCGTGAGCGAGGATAAACCCTGGTTCATCGGCGACCCGCTCAAGGTCAAGAAAGAAGCGCTGCCGCCGTTTGTGTGGAACGAAGTCGAAGGGGAATTAAAGA
>JAKANW010000433.1 GCA_021823555.1 Chloroflexota bacterium | reverse complement strand
ACTGGTTAAACGGGCTTTTTCAAGTGCCAGGAGATTGCTTCGTCGGGAAATGCGCCCTCCTCGCAACGACATACGGGAAGTTATTTATTTATGGACCCTTAAGGGCCTGCAGTAAGACGAAGTAAGACAATCGCCCCGCGGCGGTCCTTCGACATGGCCCAGGACAGGCCGCGGGGCTGTTTTTTTTCTGACTTCGGAAATCTGGTGACAGACTCCACAACTTCAAAGACTCCACAGAAGATTTCCGAAGTCTGGGCTTGGGCGGCGCATACAGGCCCCGGAAGTCTCTTCCGAAGTCTGTTTTAGTTTTTAGCCCGCCTTCGGCGGGAGGGCCGCGTACACAAGACTCAGAGATTCAGAGCGCAGAGATTCAGATTACAGAGATGGGAATGATGGGGAGCAAACCACACGAAAACCGATGAGGCTGCCGAAGCTACCGGGTCCGTTCCTGTAACGAGCGGCACAGCGGGCGTCGAGCCGACCGCCGTTCCACGAACCGCCGCGCAGCACGCGGGCCTCACGACTCTTTTCGTTTTCGCGGCTACCTCCCACAACATAAGGGTACTTCGCGTAAAGTGTATGCGTCCACTCCCACACATTGCCAACCATATCCGCGCAGCCATAGGGGGAATCGCCGCCCGCCGCTGAATACAAACCCACAGGCGTCGTGCGGCCTTTGCCTCCTTCGCTGGAATTACATTTATTTTTGTCGAACTCATTGCCCCACGGCCACTCGTTGCCATACGCGCCGCGGGCGGCCTTCTCCCATTCGGCTTCGGTCGGCAGGCGCAAGAGCAAATCACCCAGCTCGCTCTTGAAGGCCGTGTTGAACCACTGGCAATATTTCATGGCGTCATCCCAGGAAACATTGACGACGGGATGATCTTTCTTGTTCTGCCAATCCTTCACAGGATGTTTCTGGCTGCCAAGATATTGGGCATACTGCTCGTTCGTTAAAACGAATTTCGCCATCCAGTAATCATAAGTGAGATCAACCGTATGCTGCGGTTTCTCATCGTCGCGCGCCAGTTCATTGTCATCCTTACTGCCCATCACGAAACTGCCCTTTGGCACGCGCACAAATTCAATACCGCCAATCGTGCGGCGGTTGCCATCGCCTGCGGGTATGGCTTTTTCGCCGCGCAGAACTTCGCGTGGAACGGCGGAGACTTTTTCTTCCGCTGAAACTTCGGCGGAAACTTCTGCTGTCTGCTCGATAATTTTTTGCTTAGGCTCTTCAACCTTCTTCTCTAGTTCTGGCTTGGGTGGAGGCGCGATCATGTAAATCATTGCATCCAACGCGTCCGGGGTGAAGTCACTACTGAATGAGATTTGCTTCAATACATCACGTAGACGTTTTGAGTCCTTGCCAGTAAATGCGCTGTACAAACCATTTAAATTTTCTTTCTCTACTTCTTCCGGTTCCCCAGTTTGCCATTTAATAGCTTTCAAAATAAAGTCGTGGCGAACCTTTTTCTGATCCTTCAGATCGGCAACGCGTTCAGTAAACGAAGCAGGGGCAGCACGCATCAACGCCTGCCAGCATATAAAGTCATCGCGGTTCGCATCTTTGGTTTGATCTGAATTAAATGCCATGAACCATTGCAAATTCAAATCGTTGATGACGTTCTTCACGCGGCGCGGATTGACCTCGGCAGCCGCGATCAGCGTGCGCCAGCGTTTGAGCATGTCTTCATCCACCACATCCTGCGAGCGCAGGTAATTTTCCATGGCAGTCTCGACGATGGGCGGCAGGTCGAAGCGCAACTGGATGACCTTCTCCAGGTAATCCTTGGCGCTTTCGCCGGTGACGCCCGCGTCTTCATAGTGCTTTGCAACAGCCTTTTGTACGATGCCGATATCCGCGCCCAGCACGAACACACAGCCGCGTTTATCAAAGAATAATTTCAACGATTCGAGCACCTGCACGGTTTTATCCGGCAGGCAGCGATCGAGATCGTCAATGAAGATGACCAGCGCGCCTTCCGACTCTTCGATGCCGGCATACTCGCCTTTGCCGTGCACCCAAACCGCCAGCAACCGCTCGAAGGCTTCGCTGAAATAATCGAAGAAGGCGGTATGTTCCTCGAATGGAGAAGGCTGTTCGTGTTTTTGCGGGTCGAGCTTGAATTTGAATTGCGCGCCCAACCCGCCGAAACTGATTTCGAAGGCATTGATGAACATGGCAACCAGGTCATACGAAGATTGGTTCGGGTCTTCGAGCCAGGCCTTGAGTTTGTTCATCAGGCCGTCGCGTCCCATGGCGTGTAAAATGACGCGCACCAAAGCGACCAGCAATTCATTTTCATCGTTATATTTCCACGCGTCGAACCAAACGGTTTTGCAGGTGCGGAACTTTTCATTGGTTCCCGCAAAGCGATGTTTGCCATCTTTCTCAATTGGCCTGTCCAGCATATTCTTGATGCGCAGCAACAATGACGTCTTGCCCGATCCCCAGGCGCCGTTGATCCCAATCGCCAGCGGCGTCTCGGTCTCGGGGCTGGCGATCAGGCGCGCAAAGGTGGCGGAAAAATCGTCAAAGTGAAAGTCCGCCTTCCGCTCGTCACGCAGCGGCGCGTCGTGCATAATTTCGGGGGTCTGGTATTTTCTCGGCATGGCGGCTGCTCAGGCGATGCGTCGCACCATGTTTAGCGGGAGCGATTCAAGTGAGAACCAATCCCGCTTAACCGGCTTCACCCCAAACGGTGAGCGCGACGCACCTTGCGGAATCTACCGTTATTGTATAACAGATTTGGAAATTGGGGCTGTTTTAAGACTTCCGAAACCTCCTCTGAAAGACTTCGGAAGTCTTGCCTATAACATCAGCGCGGGGAATCGTAGAACGTATTCGGCGCGCCAGGATCATAATAAATCACGCGGCGGCCCGGATAATCCGCAGCCAGCGCCTGGTCTTCCACCACCCCATGGCTGACAGCAAAAATGAACGGCCCCGTCAGCCAGGGATCTTCCAGTTCCAGCAAACCGCCATAACGCGGCCAATCTTTTCCCAAGTTACCATAAGTGATTCCATCTTCAAGATGGACAAAGACCAAAGCGGGCGTCATGGCTTGAGCCTGGGGAGTCAGGAACGGGACCAGTTGCGAGCGGCTGATCCCATACAGATCGCGCATGTTCCCCAGCCGGTTGGGCAAATAGAAGGCGATGTCATAACCGATCAAGCCGATCACCAGGATCGCCGCAAGAATGGAGCGCATCCTGCCCTGAGTAGCGTTCCCCGCCAGCCAGAATATCCCCGCTGCGCTGACCAGTGTTAGGCCATACAGTCCTTCGTAATAGTAACGCGGGCCAAAACGGGTGACCTGCGCCCAATACAGGGTATAGATTCCCACCAGGGAAAGGAAAGTTCCAGCCAATAACCAGGCTTTCAGGTTGCGGCGCATGACCCATAACCCAAACGGCAGGAAGAGCCAGGAGTAAGTTCCCCAGCCAAACAAATCCTTCCGGGCGGCATTGAGCATGATGCCCATGTTCGAGAAGGCCATCACCAGGCTGTTACCGCCCGGCTGGATGCCGATCCCCGGGCCAAAGCCCACCCGGTCAAAGCTCCACCAAAGCGTGTAAGGGTCCGTTAAGGCAGAGCCGGTCACGCCATATTGCCACACAAACAAGAACGTGCTCGCGCCGCCAGCCAGGAGACCCACCGATATCAATTGCTTCCGGGTCTGCCAGTCGCGATGGAACAGCATGAAAGACCCGTGCAGGAAGAATGGAAAGGCCACGCCTAAAGCGGTCAAGGGCCGGGTCAGCGCCAGCAACCCCAGGGACAATCCCACCAGGGGAATCAACATCCACGCTCCTGGTTTGTGAGGCCGCTCATCGAGAAAAAGCTCGAACCAGGCCAACACAAAGACGCCGGTTAAGACCAAAGACCAGTTGGAAGACAGCAACGATCCTGAGTTAAGTAGAAAGATGGGGGAATCCAGGGTCAGGAAAGCAGCCAGCAATCCGATCTTAGCGTCGAAGACCATTCTCCCCAGCCGGTACGTCAACCAGACAGCCAGGCCGGCCAGCAGTGGATTGACCCAGGCCTGCAAATCCAACCGGATTCCCAGCCCAAGCAGCAGCGGCCAACCCGGTGGAT
>JAKANW010000432.1 GCA_021823555.1 Chloroflexota bacterium | reverse complement strand
TCATAACGCTATCACCTGCCATGACGGTGCGCTGGTCGGCGCGAACCTCACCTGGAATGACCTGGACGGCCTGGCCTCTCCAACCACAAAAGAATGTGGGATCCAGATCAAAGCCGCTCGACAATTCAATGGGATATTGTCCGCTAACATGCCCATACACTTCGAGCACGAGACTTGGCAATCCTTGAAAAGCCTCATTTTGATATCACAGCGCATGATTGCGGACCTCTTTTTCCAATGGGCGTGTCCCGTGATGAGGCGCGGCCACCACAATCGGGCGGCGCCCTTGAATGCAGGGAAACGGGTCTGGGGGTTGAAAAAAGTTCATCAATTATCAGTATTCACGAAAGCGCGTATTTGGCGGTTTCTACCGCCGTATTTGCGTGCTGTGCGAAGAGCGCAGATGACGCGTGGTTTTCGTGATCTATTGATTATCTATTTAGTCGCATTGGCGGCCTGGGGGTTATTTTACAAAAATGCAAGTTCGGGGACGTCAGCAGGAGAAAAAAAAGACCGCCTTGCGGCGGTCTTTTTTGTGGGCGCGGAGGGACTCGAACCCCCGACTTCTACTGTGTGATAGTAGCGCTCTAACCAACTGAGCTACGCGCCCGGGCGATGGGCATTATAGCCGAGGGCTGTTTGTTCGACAAGGCCGATTTCGAATCAACCAAATTCCATTGGAATAAAAAATGTGCGGTAGAGAATGTCGGGTTGCCTATCCGACCTACTCGTTTGTCGTTTGTTTACGGCGGGGGCAGGTAGTCCCACGGGTTGACGAAATAGGTGGTGGTGCGAATCTCGAAATGCAGGTGCGCGCCGGAGGAACGTCCGGTCGAGCCGATGGCGCCGATGGGGTCGCCCTGTCCCACGCTTTGGCCGCAACCGACGTAGATCTCGTTCAAGTGGGCGTAGAGGGTCTGGAAGCCGGTACCGTGGTCAATCATCACCATATTGCCATAGCCGTATTTGTTCCAGCCCGCATAGACGACCACTCCCGCGTCGGAGGCGTACGCGCCCTCGCCGAGATTACCGGCGATATCAATGCCCCAGTGGATGGGCGGATTGTAGTCGTAGCCGGAGAGGTAGTGCTTGGCGGCCGGCCAGACGAAGGTGCCGTATCCAACCGCGCCGCCGGAGATCGAGCCGCACGCGCCGGGTCCCATCTCGGTGGCGATGGCGGGATTGTCGCGGGTCAGGCCGAGGGGAGCGCTCCACGAGACCAGTTCACGCTTCCCGCCGGGGATGATGAGCCAGGTGCCGGAGGGGATGTTTGGGTTGTTGTAATCGCCCACTGCGTTCGGGTCAATGTGGTTGCCGGGATATTCGATGATGTCCGTGGGGGTTGCGCCAAAAAAGGCGGCCCAATCTGCAAACGAAGTGCCGCCGAGCCACTGGTAATACACACCGTCCACGGGCAGGATGTTCAATTCCTGGCCGGGGGTCAGCGCATGGGGGTCGTCGGCCAACACGGTATAGTTGCCCCATAAAATCGTCTGCGGTTTGAGGCCGAATTTTTCCGCGATGCCGAAGACCGAGTCGCCTTCCACGACGGTGTATTTGACGATCTCCTGCCGCGGGCGGGTGGGGATGTTCGTATGTCCCTCGGCCTGGCGCGCCACGCCGGGCAGGGCCAGTTCCATGGGCGGCGGGAGCAGGCTGGGGTCAATGAAGGCGGTGGGGGTCGGCCTGGCGGCAAAGGCCAGGCGGGTGCGCATTTCGAGGGGGATTTGTTTGTTGTATGCCTGTAAAAGCGCAATGGCGGCGGCCACTAAAAGCAACGACAGAGCCGTTGTCCCGACGCGCAGAAGCGATTCGCCCAGGCCGAGTCCGAGCAGGGCGTTCATCCATTCGGCCAGGCGGTTGCGTCGAGGTTTCGGTTGGGGAGCGGGTTCCGCAGGGCGATTGTCCCTCTGTGGCGCGGACTGCGGGGCGTCTTCACGAAATTCTGATTCCATGACGGTCATCATAACAAAGGCAAAAACGAGCGTCAAGCCAAAGACTTATCCGGGCTTAATCCGAGATTACGAACGCCAGGATTGAGCAGGTGCAACCCGCCCACGGTCACCAGCACGATCACTCCGCTCGTGAGCGCGGCGAGGGGAACGCCCCAGGTCTGCGCGATCGCCCCGATGACCAGGCTTCCAAACGGCGCCACGCCCTGGAGCGCCCACAGGTACACCGAAAAGACCCGCCCGCGCAGGCCGTTGGGCACTTGCAGTTGGATGATGGTGTTCATGGTGACGAGTTGCGTCACCGATCCATAGCCGATGAACATGAGCAACACAAAGGCCAGCGACGGGACGCGGGTGAAGCCGAGAAAAATCAACGCGCCCACGAACACCGCCTGCCCGATGAGGAGCGCCAGCCCCTTGCGTTTGGCGGCGCTAAAATACGCGGCGAGGAGCGCGGCGGCGAGCGCGCCGATCCCCTGCGCGATATACAATTGGCTCGTGCGCGTGGCAACGATCTGTTCGGTGTCTTGCAAATTGCTGAGCACGTCGCGCCCCAGCGCGGGGATCTGCTGAAGGAGCGGCAGGCCGAAGAAACCAAGCAGGGTGGACATGAGGATGACCGTGGCGATGACAGAATTGCGGCGGATGTAGGACAGCCCCTCGCGGAATTCGGCCAGCATACTTTTTTCTCCCTCCTCTCCCGCCTCCTTCTGGACCTTGTAGCGGGTGCGCGCGAACAAAAGCCCGACGATGACGAACACAAAACTCAGCCCGTTGACGAGGAATACCATCGCCTCGTTGCCCGCCACCATGAGCGGCGCGGCCAGTGTCGGGCCGAGGATTCTTCCCAGGTTGAAGGCGGTGGTTTGCAGGGCAATGGCGCTGGGCAAAGACTCGCGCCCGGCCAGTTCGATGAGCATGGCCTGACGCGCGGTGATTTCCACGGCGGAGGCGGCGCCGAATAGAAACGCCAGCACGGTGATCTGCCAGATTTGAATATGACCGGTAAAGGTCAACGCGGCGAGGGCAAAGGCTTGCAGCGCCATGAAGGCTTGCAGGATGATGACCGCTTTACGTTTATCCCAATGCTCGATCAACACACCGGCGGGCAGGGCCAGCACAAGCGTGGGCAGGGTGACCGCAAACCCGATCAGGCCCAGGTCGAGCGGGCGGCCGGAGATGCGATAGGCAAGGTATGGCTGGGCGGTGTTCTGCATCCACGTGCCGATGACCGAGATGAATTGCCCGGAGAGGAAAAGTTGAAAGTCGCGCGAGGCAAGGGCGGGGAAGCGGGAGGTTATATTCAAGGATGAAGAATGATGCGATAGGAGATGCGGGATAGGAGATAGGAGATACCGGTTTACGCGCCTGCCTGTGTATCTCCCCTCCTACGCCGGGACAACCAACTCAGCACGATCATTGGCAGGGCTGTTGACCAGCATGCCGACCGGGTGCGCAGACATCAAGTCCGCGGGGAAGGGGCGGATGAGGGGTTGCAGGTGCGCGGGCGCCTGAGGCGCGGGGTCCAGCCATTGGGCGTAATCGTCCGGTTGGAGGATGACCGGCATGCGGTTGTGCAGGGTCGCCATCAACTCGTTTGGCTCGGTGGTGATGATGGTCGCCGAGCGGAGCGATCCGCCGTCGGGCGAGTGCCACTCGTCCCACAGACCGGCGAAGGCGAAGGGCTTGCGGCTCTTGAGGAAAATGAAATGGGGAATCTTGGCCTTCGAGCCGGGGACGGTCTTCCACTCGTAGAAGCCGTCGGCGAGGATGAGACAGCGTTTGTATTTGAAGCCGCCGCGAAAGGACGGTTTCTCGGCCAGCGTCTCGCCGCGCGCGTTGATGAGTTTGTGGCCGATGCTCGGGTCTTTGGCCCACGAGGGGATCAATCCCCAGATGAAGAAATCAGCCGCGTTCTTCCCGTGATTGGGAATGGCAAGAATCGGCTGGGTCGGCGCGATGTTGAAACGCGGCGTGTACTTGGGCGGGAAGGCTGTATTGGGGAAGGCCTCTTGCAGGTCGGCTGGGTCAACGGTTAAGGTAAAACGTCCGCACATGGCTGCTCTCTTTCTGCTGGCAAATTAGGCCTCTCGCAAAAGTGCGCTAGAGAGCGCACCATACGCCTTTGCGTAAGAGACGTTCTCCCCTGAC
>JAKANW010000431.1 GCA_021823555.1 Chloroflexota bacterium | reverse complement strand
TTCGCGCACACCCACGTGTCCCATGCCCGTGTCAATCTTCAGGTGAACCTTGAGTCGCCTTCGGGTGGATTCGGCTGCTCGTTCGGCAGCAGCTAACAGGTCCGGGGAGGAAGCGGTGAGGGTCAAGTCATATTGCAGAAAGAGAGGCAGTTGATCCGGCAGGGTGCCCCCCATCACCAGGATCGGTTTCTGGACCCCAAGCTCGCGCAGATGCACGCCCTCCTCCACAATTGCCACGCCCAGGTAATCGGCAAAGGGAGCGATAAAAGGCGCCACGCCATCCACGCCGTGACCATAGGCATTGGCCTTGACGACGGCCAGCACTTTGGCGGGGGCAACGTGAGCGCGGATGGCTTCGAGGTTGCGTCTTAATTGAGAGAGGTTGACTTCCAGATGGGTGGGACGGGATAAGTTCTGAGACATTCGCCTATTGTACGTTTAATTGTTGGAATTTCAATGGCCTTCCCGGTTGCCAAATGACCAGTTCAAGTCGGTGTGCAGGATCTCGGCGGAATACGTGCGGTCGGTGACCGAACTCAACCGCGAGGCCATTTTTTTCGTGATGAGCGGAACGGCCTTTCGACTGTAAAACTTTTTATACAGTTTTGTTGTACTGTCTTCATTCCATGCCCAATCGTTGAGCGGGAACTTTGACACATCGAACGGACGTGTGTAGCCGCGCAAAACCTTGAGCTGGTGGATCGAGACGTAGTGTTCGAAGTAGGTCATTACCAGTTCGCGCAGGCTCTTGTGGACGGCTTCGCGGAAACCGAGATTGACGTAATTGGATTTTGCCAGCGCGCCCCAGCGGCCGTCAATCTGATACAGCGCCAGCACGTGGTCATCGTCCGCGCCGGGGTCGGGGACGATGTCTATAATCAGCGGCTGGAAGCCAATCCGCCAGAGGGCCAGCGCCGCAAACAGACCGCCGTCGAGACAATGGCTCTGGTGATCGAGCATGACGTTCAGCGGGGAACGATCGCGTTCCACCGCTTTGTAGGGCATAGCGTCCAAATATTGCTGGGTGAGGGAGGGGGTTTTCAGGCTTCTGAAAGTTTTGAGCAGATCCGCAGGCAGGCGGGCTTCGAACGAAGAGAGTACTGACATATAATTCTCCCGACAAATGATTGACAAAAGCTATTATAAGTTGAAACCGCCTGATGGTCAGGCGGTTTCCGTGTTTAGCCGTGAATTTCCTCGTTCAGCCAGACGCGTCCGTCGCGGGCCAGCAGGGCGTCGGCCTCAGCCGGGCCCCAACTGCCGGGTTTGTAGAAACCCAACGACGGAGTCTGATGCGACTCCCAGGTCTGCAGGATCGGATCAATCAGCGACCAGGCCGTCTCTACTTCGTCGGCGCGTGTAAAGAGAGCAGCGTCGCCTTGCAGCGCATCCAGCAGGAGGCGCTCATAGGCTTCCGGGATGGCCGTGCGGCCAAAGGCGTCATCGTAGTGGAATTCCATGTCCACTGAACGAGTCTCGGCAACGGTGTCGGGCGCTTTGGCCTCGAAGCGCAGATGCACGCCCTCGTCGGGTTGGAGATAGAGCACCAGCATGTTTGGCTTCATCGTCTGCATGGGGAACATGGCCAGCGGCGGTTCTTTGAACTGAATGATGATCTGCGACTGCTTCTCGGTCAGGTGCTTGCCTGACCGCAGGTAAAAAGGGACCCCCTTCCAACGCCAGTTGTTGATAAAGAAACGCAAGGCGGCGTATGTGGGAGTAGTCGAGTCAGGCTTGATCTCGGGTTCGCCGCGGTACCCTTTGTACTGGGCGCGCACCGTATTGACGACCACCTGCTCCGGCGTCATCGGCTGGATGGCGCTCAATACTTTGACCTTTTCATTGCGCAGGTGACCGGCGTCAAAGGAAGCGGGCGGCTCCATGGCCACCAGCGTCAGCAGTTGCATGAGATGATTCTGGAACATGTCGCGCAGCACGCCCACCCCATCGTAAAAACCGGCGCGGTGTTCGAGGCCAACCTTCTCTGCCACGGTGATCTGCACGTGGTCAATGTAGTTGCGGTTCCAGAGCGGCTCGAAGATGGTGTTGGCAAAGCGCGTGAACAAAATATTCTGGACAGTCTCCTTGCCAAGATAATGGTCAATGCGGTAGATCTGATCCTCGTTCAGCGCCTTATGGACCTGCTGGTTAAGTTTGACAGCCGAAGCCAGGTCCGTGCCGAAAGGTTTTTCGAGCACCACACGCCGCCAGCCGCCGTTTTCGTGCAATTGGCCGGTGGAGTTCAAATTTTCAACGTTGGCAGGGAAAAGCGTGGGTGGGAGCGCCATGTAATACAAACGATTGGCTGTTCCGCCTTCCATCTTCGCCAGGTAATCGGACAGTTTTTGAAAGTCGGACTGTTCGGCATATTTCCCTTGCAGGTAACACAAGCTGGATGCAAAACCGGCCCATTCTTCATCAGTGAATTTGAAATCAGCGAACTGCTTTGCACCGTCCAGCAGGTGCTGGCGGAATTGCTCATCGGTAAAGGCTGTGCCGCCGAAGCCAAGGATGCGAAATTTCTTTGGCATGCGCCCCTTGCGCGAAAGATTGAAAAGGGAAGGGATCAACTTGCGCTGGGTCAGGTCGCCCGATGCGCCGAAAATAACAATCGAAACAGGTGCGTCATTATTCATAAAATTGCCTCTCTATTATTCTTCCTTCTTGACAGCATGTCCGCCAAATTGATTGCGCAGGGCTGCCAATATACGAGCCGCGAAGTTCTCATCGTCCCGACTGGCAAAGCGCATTTGCAAAGCCAGCGTAATGACCGGCGCGGGCACATTCAGGTCAATGGCCTCGAACGCCGTCCAACGACCCTCGCCAGAGTCGGCCACCCAAGGCTTGATGTCGCTCAGGGCAGGGTCATCTTTCAAGGCACGCGCGGCCAAATCCAACAGCCACGAACGGACGACGCTGCCATAGCGCCAGATCTCGGCCACTTCATCCAGGTTCAGGTTGAATTCGCCCTTGGCCTTCATGATCGAGAATCCTTCGGCGTAGGCCTGCATCATGCCGTACTCGATGCCATTGTGCACCATCTTGACGAAATGTCCTGCGCCGCTGGGACCGACATATCCCCAGCCTTTGTCCGCCGCAGGAGCCAGGGTCTCAAAGATCGGGCGCATCTTTTCCACAACTTCAGCCTTGCCGCCGATCATCATGCTGTAGCCTTCGGCCAGGCCCCAGACGCCACCGCTGGTGCCACAGTCAAGGAAGTTGATCCCTTTTGCATCCAACAATTCAGCATGACGAATGGAATCCTTATAATTCGAGTTTCCGCCGTCAATCACAGTATCGCCTTTGGAAAGCAGGTTCGATAACTTCTCGATGGTTTCATCCGTAGGCAGGCCTGAGGGGACCATCACCCACACCGCACGCGGCGCCTTGAGTTTGCCGATCATCTCTTCCAGCGAATGCGCGCCTTCAGCCCCTTGATCCACCGCAGCCTGCACCGAGGCGTCAAAGCGGTCGAACGCCACCACCTGGTGACCGCCGCGCATCAGGCGCGTGGTCATGTTCAAGCCCATCTTGCCTAAACCAATCATTGCGAGCTGCATAAAATCCTCCGTTTTACGATTAACAATTGATGTTACGCACCGTCCCGAAGTTTTGGATGGAAAACGAGCCAGGATTAGGAGAACCTTCGGAACGTTTTGTGTAAAGTGAGTAACAATTCAAATGTGAAGCCGGATGGCTGCCGCCTCGTCCACCAGCCAGATCAATTGACCGTCGCTTGGCCGGATGCGTTGGGCGGGATATTGTTCCGGCAGGGAAGGTCCGTTCAAGACCTGCGGCAGAATTTCTGCCTTGTCTCCACCCGTCACCAAGAACACCACCAGTCGAGCCGCGTTGAAGACCAGCGGCGTCAATGTGACACGGTTGGCCGGGCGATCCTGGTAGTGCGCGGTCACTGCGATGACAGGCTCGGTTTCGATCACCGGCGAGCCGGGGAATAACGAAGCCGTATGACCATCCTCGCCCATGCCCATCAGCGCAAAGTCAAAGCGCGGGAACGGCTGGCCGCCCTCGGCGAATCCGCTCAGGATGCAGGCATAATCCTGGGTGGCCGCGGCAGGCTCGAGGTCCGCGAATGAGGCGTT
>JAKANW010000430.1 GCA_021823555.1 Chloroflexota bacterium | reverse complement strand
ATTCATTTGGTTTTTGAATTTCCCCTTCTTTGGCAATAATATAATCGAACGATGCAATGCTGCTAAAAAGCGTATCTAGCGGAGGGGGAAGCCTTATTTTTCCAGCAAGACGGTTTTTAATGAGTTTTCTGACATCTATGCCATCAGGCGGAAGGTAAAAATCAGACAGAAACTGTGACGCGAAGTTAACCGCGAGCCATTGGATTTTTAAAAACGCAATTACCAAGAAAACAATCAGAGCAATAAGAATACCAATTTCAACATAGAAATGAGCTGAAATCGAATTAAGAAACATGTACATGGCCAATACGCCGTAGGCAAGGCTAATAGTAAATATCGATGTATTCCAGCGCGACTTAGGTGTGTGCGACTTAGAGTCATCATATGCATCATCACTCGTGTATGCAGTTTGCCAGTCACTGGAATTTTCGGGGTAGGGAAACTGGGTGGTATCCATCATCATTCTTCGGGCGCGAATTTTTCATGCCAGGCTTGAAGCACTTCTTGGAAGTCAATAATTCTTTGTTTGTCTGCAGGTTGATCATGAATGTAATCCTGCAAGGCGCTTAAGAACCGCATGGCAATAATATAACGCGGCAGTTGTGGATTGATTTCATTGGCTTTTTTGAGTCCGCTTGCAATGGAGTTCAAAAGCATTGCTTCTGCATATGCACGCGCTTCTTGCTGGGCGCGTTCTGCTTCCGCCTTGGCTGCATCCAAGATCTCTTCACGCTTTCGATTCCATTCCGATTTCCAAGTGGCAATTTGCTGTTCAGAGATTTCATCCATTTCATCCGGTTTGGCATCCGGCTTGGGAATAAAACGGAAATTCACCACCCGCGCTCCATACGGAAGAATTCCTGCGGAACGCAAGATTGGTTCACAATTTGTCTTGATCTCGGTTGCAATGGTATCCAGCGCATTTTTGAATTTTGCATCGTTTGCTGGACGCCACATTTCATCCAAGTTCTTTTGTGAAATGACCTGGCGCGTCTGGTCTTCCACAACGTTCATCGCCCATTGATCCCAATAAATCAGCGGATCGCCACTGGCCGCTTTGGTGCTGGTCACACCCAATGTGACTTGTACGCGCACAGTGGAAAACTTGAAACTGCCCTTTTCGTGGGTGAGCTTGTCGCCGCCGCGCAGCAGCCGATTTCGCTGGCGCAGGTCATCATATATTTCTTGAGACCATTCCTCGTTGTCAATCCGAAAGGGAGTAAAGAATCGCACCAAAAAGTGGACGCCATCCTTGCTGATGACATCAATTTCCTTGGTGCGAAGTTGCAGCCGCAGATCAAAGATTTGATCGAGGCGTTCCAGCTTGCCGGTGAAAACCACTCCCGGCCCATCCACACGCTTGAATTTCGTTCCGCCGGTGATCGTCACGACGTGGTACGGACGCGTCCAAATGACGCCGGGGCGCCAGTCCAGGCTTTTGACGACAGGCAGGGAAAAGTCGGCGAAATCCCACGTAATGTCGCCGGGAATACGCGGCTCGTATTTTTTCCACGCATGATCGTCCACCATGATCATGGGCGATTGAAAACCCCATGTGTACGAGAAAAAAGCAGCACGCCTCTTCTTTTGTTCTACCGAATCTTCGGGACCGGATGCGGGCATGACCAACAATGCCAAATCTTGAAGTGACGCGTTATACATCCACAAGAAGGGGAGCGAAATAAAAATCAGTCCAACCCAGCGATAAAAAAACCAGCCGGCCGTAATGATCCCGATGGATAACAGGACTGATTCCCGCCAACGGTTTTTTCCATATTCGAGACCGCCCCGACGGGCAGCATAATACAGAACTCCCAGTAACTCAGCCCATCGCACAGAGGAGAAGACCCACGCTAATGCCGGCCATTGGGAAAAAATATCCACTGGTTTTCGGAAGATATCCAGAATAACGAGCCAAAAAAATTCCGGAAAAATCCATGCCACACTTGCCGTCAGAACAATCAGAATCCAAGTGAGGGTGTGCGATAAAAGAACTTTTCCCTTTCGTTCTTTTGTGTATTTCATGAGATTGGTAAGGAGGAAATAAAAAGGATACGCCAAAAGTAAAAACAAAATACCCCCCAGAAAAGCGACATCCAAAGCATTGTTTATATTGGATATCATCTCATTGGCTGTTTTGAGCACGACTTCGTTGACGAACTGTATAACACCCATGCCAAAATTTTCTCCGCCGTTCAACCAAGCCAACTTACTCGATATTGCTGAAAGCAGTATATACTGGCAAAATTGAGTTTGTCAAGTATGACCCTCTCTTCCTTCCTTTCTGTCGAATTTCACTGTCACACCATCGCCTCCAAGGATTCCCTCACCCGGCCCGACACTCTTGTTCGCACCTGCCGCCGCAAAGGCATTGACCGCGTCGTCGTCACCGACCACAACACTACCGCGGGCGCGCGGGCGGCTCGCGCACTCGACCCGGAGTTGGTCATCGTTGGCGAGGAGATCATGACCACCCGCGGCGAAATCCTGGCTGCCTACGTGACCGAGGAGATTCCACCGCGTCTCATGCCGCAAGAGACGATTCGCCGCCTGCGCGAGCAGGGCGCGTTCATCAGCGTCTCGCATCCGTTTGACAAGCTGCGCGAAGGCGGCTGGGACGAATCTGATCTGCTGGAAATCCTCCCGCTGGTGGACGCCATCGAAGTCTATAACTCGCGCTGCATGTCGCCGAAATTCAATGACGAGGCGCGGGCATTCGCGGAGCGTCACAATGTGGCGGGCACGGTTGGCTCGGACGCGCACGCCGCGTTCGAGTTGGGACGAAGCTCAATGATGTTGAATCCGTTTGAGGGTCCGGAGCAGTTGCGAAAGGTGATTCGGGCGGGAATCCCGCGCGTGAGATGGTCGCCGCCCTGGGTGCATCTCACGTCGCGTTATGCCGCGCTATGCAAGAAATTCGGTGCGGCGGCTGATTGGAAAAAAGCGGGATAGCACGGCTAGTCGGTATAACCGCACAACGCCAGTGCACGCGGTCCCGTGTTGATGCCCAGCACAGGGCCAGTGATATTGATCAGCAATTCCGCGGGAGAGTAGTCGCGCTGGATGCGCTCGGCCAGGTTTTGCGCCTCTGCCAACGCGTTGCCATGCAGGACGGCGATGTGCATCGGTTTGGCGTGGTCGAGCTGTTCGAAGAATTTTTCCACCAGCATTTCAATGGAGTTCTTGCGCGTGCGCGCCCGGCCGCTCGGTTCGACCAGGCCGGTTTGGTGGTTGATCTGTACCAGCGGTTTGAGGTCGAGCAGGCTGCCGATGAATTTGGTGGCGGTGCCGATACGTCCGCCGCGGTGCAGGTATTCCAATGTGTCGAGACAGACAATCTGGACCAGGGTTTGCCGGACGCGCTCGGCAGCGGCGATCATGCCGGCCACGGCCTCACCCGCCTCGCGGGCGCGGGCCGCGGCCAGCGTCTGCCAGCCGAGACTCATCGTCGGCCCCTTCGAGTCAATCACGTGGACGGGTACGCTCATCCCGTCGCCCACCTGCTTGGCGAGTTGATACGTACCGCTCATGGCACTGCTGACGGTCGTTACCACGATCTCCTGCGCGCCTTGCTCGATGGCATTTCGGTAGACTTTTTCAAAATCGGCGGGGCTGGGCAGCGTGGTGCTGGGATGCCGCTTGTCAGTTTCGAGCCGCTGGTAGAAGACTTCGGGCGTGATGTCGACGCGGTCGCGCAGGGTTTCGTCGCCCCAAATGACGAGTTCGGGTATGACGGTAATGTCGTATTGCTGGATGAGATGTTCAGGGATGTCGCAGGTGCTGTCTGTGATCAGTGCAATGGGATGAGACATGGATTTTCCTTTTTACTTTGTTTTGCGTTTTGCCTGCGCGCGGGCGAGGAACTTTTCGGTGTCGACGATCACGCGCTCGTGGGAGGCTTCGCCGATTTTTTCGACGTCATCCCACGCGGTGATTTGAAAGGTCAACTTGCGGCCCTCGACCGCGGTCAACTCGGCCCGGGCGCGGACGGTCCCTTCGACCCGATGGGCCCACTATCCGTAGTAAGGAAAAAGTACGGCGGAGAGGAAGCTCACGGTCACTGTTGACGAGGACCTGGTCGACGCCGTCCACGCCCGAGGGCCGAGTCGCT
>JAKANW010000429.1 GCA_021823555.1 Chloroflexota bacterium | reverse complement strand
TGCGATACTTTCGTGATGGCCGCCGTCAATGTCGTCTTCCCGTGGTCGATGTGCCCCATCGTCCCCACGTTCAGGTGCGGCTTGCTTCGATCAAATTTCTGCTTCGCCATTATGAACTCTCCTTGATTATGAAAAGAAAACGGTTATCCCTTCAAAATTTCTTCCGCCACTGATTGCGATACAGGCGCATAGTGGTCAAATTCCATGTTGAAAACGCCGCGGCCTTGCGTAGCAGAACGCAGTTGGGTCGCGTACCCGAACATTTCTGCAAGCGGGACCATGGCGCGCACAGCCTGCGCGTTACCGGCGCGGACTTCCATTCCCTGGATCATGCCGCGCCGACTGTTGATCTGGCCCATCACATCCCCAAGATATTCTTCAGGAACAACGACTTCGACTTTCATCATCGGTTCGAGCAGGATGGGATTCCCCTTATGGACGCCTTCCTTGAAGCCCATGGAGGCAGCCATTTTGAATGCCATTTCGTTCGAGTCGACCTCGTGATACGAACCATCAATCAATGTGACTTTTAAGTCAACCACTGGATAGCCGGCCAATACACCATTTTCCGCAGCTTCTTTAACGCCTTTTTCTACTGCAGGGATATATTCGCGCGGAACCGATCCGCCCACTATCTTTTCTTCAAACACAACACCACTGCCACGCTCGCCCGGTTCCATCGAGAAAACTACATGGCCGTATTGTCCTCGTCCGCCAGACTGCTTGGCATACTTGAAATTGATTTCCTTGACCGCTTTGGTGATCGACTCGCGGTAGGCAACGCGCGGCATCCCCACATTCGCTTGCACCTTGAACTCACGCAGCAAACGGTCCACAATAATATCGAGATGCAACTCACCCATACCGGAAATGATGGTCTGCCCCGTATTTTCATCCGAACGGACCCGGAATGTCGGATCTTCTTCTGCGAGCTTGCGTAAAGCTTCGCCCATTTTTTCCTGGTCAGAGGAACTCTTGGGTTCAATCGCAATTGAGATAACCGGTTCCGGGAAAGAGATGGTCTCCAAAACAAGTGCTTTGCTGTCACACAGGGTATCACCAGTAAAGCTTTCCTTGAAACCCAGCACCGCGCCGATATCGCCCGCACGTACCTCCGTCACATCCTCACGATGATCGGCGTGCATACGAATCAAGCGACCAATGCGTTCTTTCCTACCCTTGGAACTGTTCTGCACAGACTGTCCCTGGCTGACCACCCCGGAATAAACGCGGACATACGCCAGGCGGCCAACATATGGGTCTGTCACGATCTTGAAGACCAGCGCGCTTAACGGCGCATCATCCCGGGCCGGCAACTCAAATTCATTTTCGGGGTTGCCCGGTTCGGTCACCTTTACAGCCGGAATATCCGCCGGGGAGGGAAGATAATCCAACACTGCATCCAGTAAAACCTGGACGCCTTTGTTCTTCAAAGATGAGCCGGAGAAAACAGGTGTCGCCTTATTGGAGATAACCGCCTTGCGCAAAGCCAACTTCAATTCCTCGAGGCCGAGTTCCTTTCCTTCAAGATACTTGAGGGTCAACTCATCGTCGAGTTCGGCAATTTTCTCGAGCATGTGATGGCGGGCTTCTTCAGCCTGCTGTTTCAAATCCTCAGGGATATCAACAGTCTTGGGATCCTTGCCAAGGTCGTCTTCCCACAAGATGGCCTTCATGGTAAGAAGATCAACCACGCCGCGGAAAGTTGCCTCAAAGCCGATCGGCACCTGCATCGGGATCGGGTTTGCACCGAGGCGATCTTTGATGGTCTCAATCGTGCGCTCGTAGGAGGCGCCCACGCGATCCATCTTGTTGACAAAACAAATGCGCGGCACGCTGTAGCGATCTGCCTGCCGCCAAACGGTCTCGCTTTGCGGCTCCACCCCTTGTACTGCATCGAACACAACCACTCCCCCATCCAGGACGCGCAACGAACGCTGTACTTCGGCTGTAAAGTCAATATGTCCTGGGGTATCAATCAGGTTGATCTGGTAACCTTTCCATTCCGCTGAAACAGCTGCTGAAACGATTGTGATACCACGTTCGCGTTCTTGAACCATCCAGTCAGTTACTGTCGTGCCGTCGTCCACAGAGCCGATACGGTGCGTTTTGCCCGTATAGAACATAATGCGCTCGGTCGTTGGCGTTTTACCGGCGTCGATGTGGGCGATAATCCCAATATTTCGATATTTATCCAGCGGAAATTCGCGTGCCATTTTCTTGAGTTACCTGTATATAAGTCTGATATTCGTGCCTGAATTAAATGCGATAATGGGAGAAAGCACGGTTAGCTTCCGCCATTTTGTGAGTCTCGTCACGCTTGCGGATGGCTGCCCCAGTCTCATTAAATGCATCAATCAATTCCGAGGCAAGTTTGTCGGAAAAAGATTTTCCGGCGCGTTCATGCGCGGCCGACAAAATCCAGCGGATCGCCAGCGTCGTGCGGCGATCAGTAGAGACTTCCATAGGCACCTGATAAGTGGCGCCGCCCACACGTCGCGGGCGGACCTCCATTGCCGGGCCAACATTCTTGAGCGCGGCATCAAAAACCTCCATCGGGTTTTTCTGTGTGCGCTCCTGCACCAAATCCATGGCATCATAAATCAAACGTGTAGCTGTGCTTTTCTTGCCACGCTTGAGCACATGCTGCACCATGGTTTGGATATTTACGCTGTTGAAACGGATGTCGGGAAGGATCTCCCGTCTTTCTGGCTTTGCTCGTCGCATGTAAGACTCCCTGTTGATTACTTCGGACGCTTCGCGCCGTACTTGGAGCGGGCCTGCTTGCGATTGGCCACGCCAGTCGTATCCAGCGAACCGCGTACAATATGATAACGGACACCCGGCAGATCTTTTACACGGCCACCGCGCACCAACACCACGGAGTGCTCTTGCAACTGATGACCCTCACCGGGAATGTAAGCGGTGACTTCAATGCCATTGGTCAGGCGCACGCGGGCGATCTTGCGCAACGCTGAGTTTGGCTTCTTAGGGGTCATCGTACGGACAACGGTACATACACCGCGCTTTTGCGGCGCGCCCTTGTCCTGGCGCACACGACGCTGCTTGTACGAGTTTAACGTGTATTGCAAGGCCGGGGCCTTGCTTTTAACCTTTTTATTTTTGCGTCCTTTGCGGACCATTTGATTTACTGTCGGCACGTTTGCCTCCGATTACAAATTCTTTCACAAAGACTTTTTACAAGAAATGAGGCCATCAGAACGACAATGATGGCCTCATTTGTAGCTGCCATACTTATTGGGCGGGAGTCGAGCCGCCTTGCCTTGGGCAACGGCGGATTATTCTATCACGCCACTATATACCCGTCAAGGACTTACTTTCTTTTTTCTTTCCAACCAGGTTTTCACCTAACTCCATCAAGCCGGTACCCATCTTTGGCGGATGCTGTTTCTCCTCATCTTTACCAAACTTAACCACATCACCAGCTTCATTTACTGCTTCCACCGCGAGACCAAGGCTTTGTAATTCCTTGACCAATACTCGGAACGAGGCTGGGATGCTCGGCTCTTCGATGGCTTCTCCCTTAACGATGGCCTCATATGTGTTCACGCGTCCCTGGACATCGTCCGACTTAACGGTGAGCATTTCCTGGAGTGTATAGGCCGCGCCATAGGCTTCAAGAGCCCACACTTCCATTTCACCGAAACGTTGACCGCCGAACTGCGCCTTACCACCCAACGGTTGCTGCGTGACCAGGCTATATGGACCAGTGGAACGGGCATGTACCTTATCCTCGACCAGGTGGTGCAGCTTGAGGATGGTCATCACACCAACCGTCACAGGTTGATCGTAGGGCAAGCCAGTCTTTCCATCGCGCAGAACTTGTTTACCCAGGGTCGGCAGAGGCAAATGCTCGGTGCGGGCAACTTCCTGGGCTGCTTCAAAGACTTTTTCGTCCGAGAACTTTTTGTTGTGTCCCAAGCTCTCCATCCACAAGCGCAGACAAGTGCGGATTGTGGCTTCATCAGAAGCCGCATCATGCGAAGCCGTTTCATCGTCTCCCGATCCTAGGATCAGGTCTGGATCATAACCATGATCGCGCAGCCATTCTTTGGCAGTAGCAAGGCGGGCATAATCCAAATCAGTCAGG
>JAKANW010000428.1 GCA_021823555.1 Chloroflexota bacterium | reverse complement strand
ACAGTTAAACGCCTGTGGCTTGAGTGCGGTGGTCCGCAAGACAAACCATTCGATATTGATGAGGAAATTCTATGAACCCGGTATTGACAATCGTAATTGATGTGATCACCCTGGCAGTCGGTATAGCGGCTGGTTATTACTATCACCGTTATCTAACCGACAAGGCCTTGCGCGACCAACAGGAGAAGACTACCAACATTTTGAAAGGCGCCAATGAACAGGCGCGTTTGATCGAGTCGCAGGCGCGCGAGAACGCGGTCAAGATCGTGCAGGCCGCCGAGCAGGACATCAAGGAGCGCCGCGCCGAGAACAGCCGAGAGGCTGAACGTCTCGACAAGCGCCGCACGGAATTGGAACACCGCGCGGAAAAATTGGAACAGCGCGAACAAGCCCTGAACAAACGTCAATCCTCGGTGGACCGACGCGCCAACGAAATTGACAAATTGTTCGAACAGGAGGTCACGAAGCTGGAGCAGATCTCGGCCCTTTCGCAGGATGAGGCGCGCAAGGAACTGTTCGCGGCGGTGGAGAAGGAAGCCCGCGCCGACATGGCGCGCATCTATCGCCAGATCGAAGCCGAAGCGCGTGAGGAAGGCGAGAAGCGCGCCCGCAAGTTGATCGCGGACGCCATCCAACGCGTTGCTTCGGAACATGTGGCGGAAGTGACCAGTTCGCGCGTCGACCTGCCGAACGAGGAAATGAAGGGCCGCATCGTTGGCCGCAACGGACGCAACATCAAGGCCTTCGAGCAGGCCGCGGGCGTGGACGTGATCGTGGACGATACGCCCGAATCGGTCACCATCTCGTGCTTCGACTCGGTGCGGCGTGAGATCGCCCGCCGCGCCCTCGTCCGCCTGACGGTGGATGGGCGTATCCATCCGGCACACATCGAAAAGATCATCGAAGATGAAACCAAGGCCGTGGATAAGATCATCAACGAAGCCGGCGAACAGGCCGCCTTCGATGCCAGCATCGCTGGTCTGCATCCCGAAGTGCTGCGCATGATGGGCCGCTTGAAATTCCGCACCTCGTATGGGCAGAACCAACTGGCGCACGCGGTGGAAGTCTCGAAACTGGCGGGCATCCTGGCGGCTGAATTGGGTGCGGATGTGGAACTTGCCAAACAGGGCGGTTTCTTGCACGACATCGGCAAGGCCATGGATCATAACCAGGAGGGCACGCACGCCCTGCTGGGCGCGGAATTCTGCAAACGCTACGGCGTGAACGCCAAGGTGGTCAACGCCATTGCATCGCACCACCACGAGGCAGAACAGGAGACCATTGAGGCCGTCATCGCCGAGGCCGCCGATGCCATTTCGGGTGCGCGTCCTGGGGCGCGGCGCGAGGACCTGGAAGCCTACATCAAGCGCATCAAAAACCTCGAGGATCTGGCAAACTCGTTCAAGGGCGTCCAGCAGAGCTTTGCTATCCAAGCAGGACGCGAAGTGCGTATCATCGTCCGGCCTGAGGATATCGATGATCTCGAGTCCGCCCGGCTGGCACGCGATATTGCCAAGAAAATCGAAGAGACCATGCAATATCCCGGTCAGATCAAGGTGACGGTCATTCGCGAGACGCGGGCCGTGGATTACGCCAAATAAACAGGTGAAGGAAGAGAAACGCGCCGGAATGAACACACCTCGCTTGGATATTTCATCAAAGCGGGCGGGGACGTGGATCGTTCCCGGCCTTTTCATTCTTTATATTGGGATATATCTGTCTCTATATAGCCTGATTGGCGACTCGGCCACGATGTTGAGTGTCTTCCCGGTACTCGCCGCGGGCTGGTATTTTGGCGCCGCCGGAGGCGTGATTACCGGCCTAGCCACTTCGGCAATCAACCTGGTGTTCCTGACCTCTGTTGCACACGAGCAAGCTTCCGACCTCCTGCGCAGTGGCTACATCACAGGGGTGATCATGCTGGTGCTGGTGGGCATTGCCGGGGATTACCTCAAGGGAATTCTGCAAACCCAAAAAACGGTGGAAACAGAGTTACGCGCGCACGAACGTTTTTTTAACAAACTCAGCAACATCACGGCCAGCACAATGGTTGCGAGCGACCTCAATTCGGGCCTGAATACCCTGACCCAAAAATTGGTCAATCTTTTCGATGCGGATGATTGTTTCATCACCCGCTGGGAGCCTGCGACTAGAACAATCGACTTGATAGCCGCTTCGTCTCGCAATGAGCAGCCTTTCCAAAACTTTATTGTTGAGCCTGGAGAGGCTAACTTATGCGAAGTGGTGTACACAGCCAACCACGCCGTTCCAGTGGCTGACACATCGGATACCAAACAACTTAGCCCGCGTATGCACACAAGCCTGTGCCCGTTGGCGCGCTCGATCGTTGGGGTCCCTTTGAGCGTGGGAGGGCACGAACTGGGTGCGGCTTTGATTGCCTACAACTCCCCACATGATTTTCGCGAGAATGAGCTTCGTCTTATCGAACAGGCTGGCAGACAGGTGGCCCTCGCCCTATGGGGTGTCCAACAAGACGCTGAACGCCAGCGCCACTTACGGGAATCCAAGACCCTGGCCGACATCAGCCGCGCCCTAAGCGAGACGGAACGGGTAGGCCTGGACCACGTTCTGCAATCCATCGTCGACTCGGCCAAGGAATTGATCGTAGGCGCAGAGCAGGCGGTCATCCACCTCATGGATGAAGAGCAACAGGTGCTCACCCCGCGCGCCGCCGCTGGGTTCGAAAAACCTGAAGCCGGCAAAATGAAGATGCGCTTGGGCGAAGGCGTAGCCGGCCAAGTGATCGCCGAAGGCATTACGGTCAACATCGCGAATGTGGCAGTTGATCCGCGTTTCCTGGCGCAGGCAACGCCGCGCTTCCGTTCGTTGATGGTTTCTCCCGTGCAAAGCAGCCAGGGGCGAATCGGCACGATCAGCGTGCAAAGCAGTCAGGCCAATGCCTTTACTGACGAGGAAGCGGAATTATTGGCATCTCTGGGCACACAGGCTTCGATCGCCATCGAAAATGCCCGCTTGTTGGAAACTACCCAGCAGGGCCTCAAGGAAGTCAACGCGCTTTACCATATCACCCAAGGCTTGGCCGCTTCGCTGAATACCGAGCAATTGATGCAGGATGTGGTCAACCTTTTGCGGGAAAATTTCGGTTATTACATGGTGCAAATCTTCGTGACCGATCCTGCCAATGAAGAACTCGTCATGCAAAGCGGGAGTGGAAAAAACGGGGAACTTGCCAAAGGCCGGAGCATGCCAGCTGGGACGGGTATTGTGGGATACGCCGCTGAAACTGGCAAGCCATTCTTCACCAACGATGTGGATCAGGTCGTTTTTTATGTACGTCACCCATACCTGCCAGAAACTCGCTCAGAATTAGCTGTGCCGATCAAAGTAGATCAACGCGTAGTCGGGGTCTTGGATGTGCAAAACACATCTGCTGGGCGGCTCACCCAACGCGACCTGCAACTCGTCGACACTGTGGCCGAACAATTAGCTGTGGCCCTCCAAAAAGCCTCGCTCTATTCGGACCTGCAAACCTCCCTCGCCCAGGAAAAATCCATGCGCTCGCAGTTGATCCAGAGCGAACGACTGGCGTTGGTGGGACGTCTGCTCGCCTCCGTTTCGCACGAATTGAACAATCCGTTGCAAGCCATCCAAAATGCCCTCTTCCTGCTCAACGAAGAGAAGGGCATCTCTGCACAGGGTCGACAGGACCTGCAAATCGTCCTCTCCGAGACCGAACGCATGGCCGGGATGATTGAACGCCTGCGCACCTCCTATCGTTCCACGCGCGTCGAAGACCTGCAGCCCGTCCAAATCAACAATGTGGTCGAAGATGTCTACGCCCTGATGGCCACTCACTTACGCCACAAAAACATTGCTTTCGAATTTCACCCGGAACCGGACCTGCCGTTCATTGCCGGACTTCCCGATCAGATCCGCCAGGTGATTCTCAATCTGCTCATGAACGGCGTAGAAGCCATGCCATCAGGCGGACGCTTGATCGTCTCGACCGAATTGCTGGATCACCAGGAAGTCCTGCTCACCGTTTCGGATAACGGCCCCGGCATCAGCCTGGACATCCTGCCACACATTTTCGATGCTTTCGTGACCAGCAAGGATAGCGGCACCGGCCTC
>JAKANW010000427.1 GCA_021823555.1 Chloroflexota bacterium | reverse complement strand
TGAAGAGGAAGGCGATGGCGAGCGCAGGTGTGGAGAGCGGCAGGATGATCTTGGTGAAGACGGTGAAGCGGTTGGCGCCGTCTATCAGCGCGGCTTCCTCGAGGTCCACGGGGATGGTGTCGTAGTAGCCTTTGAGCGTCCAGATGGTGAGTGGCACGGAACTGACCGAGTAGGCGATGATGAGTCCGAGCGCGGTGTTGATCATGCGGAGTTGCGCCAGCATGATAAAGAGCGGCAGGAGCAACATGCCCGCTGGAATCATCTGTGTGGTGAGGAGGAAGACAAGCCCCACGGCGCGTCCTGGAAATTTAAAGCGCGAGAATGCGTAGGCGCTGATCGCGGCGAGCAACATGCTGATGAGGGAGGTGACGGCTACCACAGAGAAGGAGTTCCAGATCCACAGGAAGAAATCGGAGCGGCGATTTTTCTCCGGCGCGCCGAAGAGCACTTCCTTGTAGTTGTCGAGAGTGGCGTTCTCGGGGATGATACGCAGGTCGGTGGTGAGCAGGGTGTCGTTGGGGCGCAGGGAGATGGTGACCACGCGCAAGACAGGGTAGACCGCGATGATCGAAGCGACGATCAGGGTGAGGTGGATGAGGATGGTCTTGAAGGGGCTGTCGCCGCGTCCGCGAACGAAGAACCAGCGCAGGGCTTTTGTGATGGGAGAGATGGGTTTGGGTGTGGTTTCCATGGTTGGTTCCTCGTTAGTCGGTGGCGGACTTCAACCCGCCGGAGGCGCGCAGGTAGATCAGGGTGAATACCAGCAGGATGATGAAGATCACCAGGGCGAACATGGCTGTAAAGCCGTAACGGTAAAAACTGAAGGCGGCCTTATACATGGAGGAGACCAGGATATCGGTCTTCTCCTGCGGGCCTCCTTGTGTGATGAGGTAGATCACATCGAATTTGTTGAAGGTCCATACCACGCCGAGGATGATGGCCGGCGTGAGCACCGGGCGCAGGAGCGGCAGGGTGATGTTGCGGAACTGCTGCCATTTGCTGGCGCCGTCAATCTCGGCGGCTTCATAGTATTCCTGCGAGATGCTTTGCAGGCCGCCCAGGATAATGACGGACATGAACGGGATGCCGAGCCAGATGTTGGCGATGAGGATGGACACGAACGCCCAGAACGGGTCCTGTTTCCAACTGACCGGGCCGACGTGCAGGGACAGCCATGTGAACATATCCCCGATGAGCGGTAGATTGACTGTGCCGTGACTGAGGCCGGTCAGCCAGGCGTTCAGGTCCGTGAGTAAAATGTTGAACAAGCCGTAGCGGCTGTCGAACTCGTTGCGCAGGGCCATGGCCGCGATGGTGGTGGGGATGGCCCATGGGAAAATGAGCAGGGTGCGATAGAGACCCTGGAGTTTCATCGGGCGATGCAGGAGCAGGGCCAGTCCCATGCCGCCCGCAACGTGGAAGGTGACGTTGATCACCGTCCACAAGACGGTGCGTCCCAGCACATCGAAAAATTTTGCGTCCTGGGCCACGGTGCCGGTGAAGAGGGTTTTGAGATTTTCCCAGCCGTAGATCAATCCATATTGCGCCTGTTTGGTAGCCTGTGTGCCCAGCGACGCGTTGGAAAACGCCAGTTTGATTTCAAAGAGGAAAGGATAGATGATCAGGAACAATATTCCGAGCACGGCGGGCATGACCAGCAAATAGGGCAGGCCCAATTTGCTGTGGCGCGGCCCGGTCATTTTATGAATGGCGTAGAAGAAGCCGCCGGTCACAAGCGTCAGCCCGATGACGCTGATGAAACCGCCCAGGCCAAGAAGGGTCAGCGGCAGGCGGATGACATCTGCGATGAAGGAATCCCCCATGCGGAACAGGTCGGTTTTCTCAAAAAAGGAAAGCACGGCGAGTAACGAGAAGACCCCCATCAATATTTGCAGGCCGCGCACGATTGTTTTGTTTCGCGGACTGGTCGGCTCGCGGAAGAAGATCTGGTAAACGTACACTTCGATCAGACCAATGCCGAGAAGGATCGCCAGCAGGAATCCGCCAATTTCCCCCAGGCGTTTGACGATGGAATTTATGTTCAAACTAATCCCAGCGGAATACGGGGAAATCAACGCGTTGAGCGCGAAATAAAGAACTAAAAGCCCGCCAACCCAGTAAATGTAGGGGAGCAATCGGCGAAATAGCGGTTGACTTTCTTCCATGCCGGGCCTCCTTGTAGAGAATGTGCGGAGGGGGGCGCATTGCGCCCCCCTCCGCCAAGTGCGTTGTGAGAGAGTTCGTTACGGCGTGGCAGTCGGCTGTCCGAGGGTGGCGACGCATTCGTCGGCAGATTTCTGCGCGGCGGCGGCGGCCTCATCCGGGGTCAGCGTTCCGGCCATCACACCTTCGAGGTTCGGGCGCCAGGCATCCCAGGCGCAGCGCATTTCAGGAGCGGCGGGTTGGCCGCGCCCAACCGACAGCGCGGCCATGGAGCCGGCCAGGATCGGGTCGCTGGCGATGGAAGGATCCTGCGCAACTTCGGAGTTGGAGGGCAGACGCTTGAACTGGTCGAGCCACTTCTTCTGGACATCCTTGGAGGTCATGAAGGTGATGAACTTCTGGACAGCAGCCTTCTTGGCAGCGTCGTCCAGGACGGCCTTGGAGACCATGAAGTACTTGCCGGCAGTCATCTCGGTGTAGGGCTTGCCGTTGATCGGCGGAACAGGGGCGACGCCCATCTTGTCACCGAGAGCCTTGGTGTAATCGCCAAGCGACCAGTCGCCGTTGATGATCATGGCGGCCTTGCCGTCCTTCATCAGGGTATCGGCGCAGTTGTAGTCGCATTCCGCGGGCACAACGCCATCGGCCTTCAGTTTGGCAACGAACGCCAGGTAATTCTTGAAGGCGTCGTTGTTGAACTGCGGCTTGTCATTGGCGTCCAGCGGCCAGCCGCCGAAAGCGCCATAGAATCCAGCGCCCCAGAACGGCTCGTTCAGGTTGTAAGCGAAACCTTGAACGTCGGCTGTGGTGATTTCCTGGGCCTTGGTGATGAGTTCTTCAAATGTGGCGGGGGGTTCGGCAATCAGGTCTTTGTTGTAGATCAGCATCAGGTGGTTGCCGTAGTTATCGGGGACGCCCCAGAGGGTGCCGCCGACTTTCGCCGGATCGAGGGAACCCGGGAAGAACTGGCCGAGGAATTTGTCGTCGAACAGCTTGTCAACAGGGGCAACAATATCGAGAGCGCTGAACGGGCCCGCGAAGTCATTCGGGACGCGGACGACATCGGGAGCGGCGTTGGCAAGCGAGGCGGTCTGGAACTGGTCGCGGAGGGCTTCGTTCTCATAATGCGTGCGCTCGACGGTGATGTTCGGATTGGCCGTCTGGAAATCGGCGATCAACTGGTCAATGAACACATCCACATCATCGCCTTCCTGTTCCCAGAAAGTGATAGTGACGGGGCCGGTGTCCTTGGGGCCGCAGGCCGTAAGAACCATGGTGGCGATCACCACCAGGCTCAGCAACAGCATAAACTTGTTTTTCATCGTTCTCTTCTCCTTTTCAGGTTATTTTGAATGGGATTGGTCAGGCAGGGCGCCGGGTTCCCGGCATGGGGGATAACTGGTGAGAATATCACCTCCTTTCGCTTTATCGGATCGCTTGCTCGGTCGAAGCGTCGAAGATATGAATGCGGTCCATGTTGAATGACATCTGCGCCTGGTCGTTCACACGATAACGCGAACGCGGGTCCACGCGGGCGACGTAAGTGTTCTTTCCGCTCAGCATGTACAAGACAACCTCATTACCCATCAGTTCGATCACATCCACTTTAGACTCCACCTTCTCGGCATGGATATCCGGCGGCAGGAATTCGGGGTTGTGGATATCTTCCGGGCGGATGCCGAAGATAACCTGCCTGCCCTCATACTGCATGAAGGGCCCGACGCGGTGATCGGGGATCTTGACGGAGAACGACTCGGTTTCCACGAATAGTTTTCCCTGATCCTTCTTGAGTTTGGCGGGGAAGAAGTTCATGGCGGGCGAGCCGATGAACCCGGCCACGAAAAGATTATTCGGTTTATCGTACAGGTTTTGAGGCGAATCGAGCTGTTGAAGTTCCCCTTTGTTGATGACGGCGATACGGGTGGCCATGGTCATGGCTTCCACCTGATCGTGT
>JAKANW010000426.1 GCA_021823555.1 Chloroflexota bacterium | reverse complement strand
AAAAGACGCATTGGGTGATGGACAAATGGGGTTATACCGGCTCGCCTTGTGTGGTCATGGCGTTGGATGATTCCATCGAGCAGGGTAAAGGGCCTAAGCCTGGTGATGTGATCCTGTTTTGCGCCAGCGGCGGCGGGATCACGATGGCATCATCCGTGTGGAGATGGACAAAGTAGTGGGTAGTAGATAGTGGGAAGTGGATAGTGAATAGTGTGTGGCGAAGCGTGAATATAAAAAGGAGATTACATGACTGAGACCGTACGGAGTTATCGTGAGTTGAAGGTTTGGCAAAAGGGAATTGAACTCGTCAAGAAGGTTTATAT
Organism: Chloroflexota bacterium; assembly: GCA_021823555.1. The sequence goes on along the minus strand of JAKANW010000426.1, from coordinate 3,797 downwards.
CCTGACGCAGAAATTTCCCAAATCTGAAACTTATGGGCTTGCCAGCCAGATGCAACGCGCCGCTGTCTCCATTCCATCGAATATTGCAGAGGGGCAGGGGCGACAACATACGGGTGAGTTTCGGCAATTCCTTCATATAGCACTTGGCTCTGGTGCCGAACTCGATACACAATTGGTCGTAGCAGTTGATCTGGGTTATTCGACTGCCGAAAACGCACAGCCGCTTTTCGACCTGCTTCTTGAAATCCGCAAAATGACCTACGCCCTCATCAACAAACTTCCTCACTAAACTATCCACTACCTACTATCCACTTCACACTGGTGAACGGAGTGAACTATGTACATCGGAGACTACCTAGCTCGAAGAGAATTATATTCTCCCGACAAGCTTGCTTTTCTTGATGCAGGTAAATCTCCTGAATGGCGTCTCACGTTCCACGAGGCCAACCGCCGCGCGGACAAGCTGGCGAACTGGCTGAAATCACAGGGCGTCGAAAAAGGAGACCGCGTCGCCATCCTCGCCCGCGATGGCTACGAACATCTCGATGTTTTCTTTGCCTGCTCCAAACTGGGCGCGATCCACACCGCGCTCAACTGGCGCTTGAACTGGCACGAACTGCTTGAAATTTTCCAATACACCGCGCCGAAGATTTTGATTTATTCCAACGACTTCAAGGAAAATGTCTCTCAACTGACTACCCACTACCCACTGCCCACTGTCCATTTAGACGGAAATGGAATTAAAGACTCTCTCCCCTTTGAGCCGACTCTCCAATCCGCTTCGGACTCCGCCGTGACCTGTCCCAGCCTCGAGGCGGAGGATATCGCCGCCTTGATCTTTACTGGTGGCACAACGGGGCTGCCCAAAGCTGCGCAAGTATCGCATCGTATGATCGCCTGGAATACGCTCAACACCGTGATCCATGATGTAACGCATAACGATGTCTATCTCAATGTCTTCCCGATGTTCCACACGGGAGGGCTTTTTGTCTATACCCTGCCACAGGTTATCTTTGGCGGGACAACCATTCTCATCCGCCAGTTCGACCCGGCACAGGTTCTTGCCTTGCTCGAACGGGAAAAGGTAACCGTCTTCGCCGCGGTGCCGACCATGTACCAAGTGTTGACCACCGCGCCGAACTGGGATTCGGCGGATTTATCATCCTTGCGATTCTGCACGTCTGGCGGCGCGCCGCTGCCGGTCCCGTTGGTGGAGAAGTACACCCGCGAGAAGAACATCCGCTTCAAGCAGGGCTTCGGCATGACCGAGTTTGGTCCCGGCATTTTTGCCCTGGCCCCGGAAGACGCCATCCGCAAAGCAGGTTCGATTGGCCGCCCCAACTTCTTCGTGGACGCGCAAATCGTGGATGACGGGAACAACTTCCTCGGTCCGAATGAAGAGGGTGAGTTGGTCCTCAAAGGCCCTTCGTATTGCTCCGGCTATTTCAACAATCCAGATGCGACCGCCGAAGCAGTGGATGAGCGCGGATTTTTCCATACCGGTGACGTGGCTCGTTACGATGAAGAAGGTTATTTTTTCATCGTGGATCGCAAGAAGGACATGTTCATTAGCGGCGGCGAGAACGTGTATCCTGCCGAAATCGAGAAAGCCTTGTATGAGCATCCAGCCGTGCACATGTGCGCGGTCATCGGTTTGCCGGATTCAAAATGGGGCGAGGTGGGCAAAGCCTGCGTGGTGCTCAAGCCCGGACAATCCGCCACGCAGGATGAGCTGTTGAAGTTTATGGCCGAGCGGCTGGCCAAATATAAAGTCCCCAAATCTGTCTCGTTCATGGATGCCCTGCCAATTTCTGCCGCAGGGAAAATTCTCAAGCGCGAACTGCGAGAGCAGTTCACAGTGGGAAGTGGGTAGTGGGCAGAGAGTTGATGCTTTTCATTGTCCGCCACCCGCTGTCCACGATCCACTCAAAAGGAGATTGACATGTCCACGATTCCAACTTTACCCGGTATCACCTCGAAGATGGTGGATACCCCTCGCCTGAAAACGCATGCGCTCTTCAGCGGACCTGAAAGCAGCGCGCCTGTTTTGTTCATCCACGGCAACGCCTCTTCCGCCACGTACTGGGAAGAGACCATGCTCAAACTGCCTGCTGGCTTTCGCGGCATCGCGCCAGACCTGCGCGGCTACGGAGACACGGAAGATAAATTGGTGGATGCCACGCGCGGCATGGGCGATTGGATTGATGACCTGTTGGCCTTCATGGATGCTCTTAAACTTGACAAGGTTCATGCCATCGGCCACTCGATGGGCGGTACGCTCGTGTTCGGACTTGTGGCAGCCGCGCCGGGCCGCGTGTCGAGCGGCACGGTAGTCAACCCAGGTTCTCCGTACGGGTTTGGCGGCAGCAAAACTGTGGATGGCAGGCCCTGCTACGATGATTTTGCCGGTTCCGGCGGCGGGATCGTCAATCCCGAGTTCCCCAAGCTTATGGTGGCGGGTGACCGTTCCAGCGACAATCCGCAGGCTTCGCCGCGCGTGGTGATGAATTCCTTCTATTGGAAACCGCCCTTCAAGCCTGCCCGCGAGGAAGATTTGCTGACCTCGCTCATGACCGAGAAGGTCGGCGAGCAGAAATATCCCGGCGACTTCGTGCCCTCGGGCAATTGGCCGAATGTTGCACCCGGCAAGTTTGGCCCGATCAACGCGCTTTCGCCCAAGTACGTCGGCGACAGCGTAGATAAGTTCATCGCTGTTTCACCCAAGCCTCCCATCTTGTGGATCCGCGGCGACTCGGACCAGATCGTCTCCGATAATTCGTTATTCGATTTCGGCACGCTGGGCAAGCTGGGATTTGTGCCCGGCTGGCCCGGCGAGGATGTCTATCCTCCCCAGCCCATGGTCAGCCAGACGCGCCACATCCTGGATGAATACAGATCGAAGGGCGGGCGCTATGAAGAAGTCGTCATTGCAGAGACGGCCCACAGCCCATACGTTGAAAAGCCTGATGAGTTCATGACGGCGTTTGGAAAAGTGCTTAAATAGTGGATAGTTGGCGGTGGGTAGTGGATAGAAAAATCCCTACCCGCCACCCACTTCACACTATCCACCACCCACTATCAGGAGGCATCATGCCTAAAGTCAAATCCCTCCCGCGCGGCGTTGCCATCGTCGGCGCGGGGATGTCCAAGTTCGGGGCCTTCCCTGAAAAGAACAGCCGCGACCTGTTCGTCGAAGCCTTCAAAGACCTGTCTCATTCCATGGATAAAGGCCTTGACCCGGAGATAATCGAATCGCTCTACCTCGGCAACTTCTCCAGCGACCTGTTCGAGCACCAGGCGCACACCGCTCCGCTGATGGCGGATGCCGTCGGCCTGACACCCATCCCTGCCACGCGAGTGGAGAACGCCTGCGCCAGCGGCGCGACCGCCCTGCGCCAGGGGATCATGGCGATTGCATCCGGAATGTATGACGTGGTGATGATCGGTGGCGTCGAAAAGATGACCAACCTGCCGACCGCCGACGTTACCGATACCCTCGCCACCGCCGCCGATGTCCCGTTCGAGATCGCGGCCGGCTTCACCTTCCCTGGCTTTTACGCCGCCATTGCCACTGCTTATATGGCGCGCTATGGTATGAAGCCTGAGCACCTGATGAACGTAGCCATCAAGAACCACGACAACGGCGCGCTCAACCCGAATGCCCAGTTCGGCGTCACTATTCAAAAGTGGATGGAAGGACGCGTCGCCGCGGCAATCAAGAAGGGCAGGCCCGCCCCGAACTGGTCCACCATCTGGGATTTTCTCCACGACGATTCGGCCAACCCGATGGTTGCCTG
>JAKANW010000425.1 GCA_021823555.1 Chloroflexota bacterium | reverse complement strand
CATTGAATTGGCCGTGAACATTCCCGAACACGAACCGCACGATGGACACGCAAATTTTTCCAAAATAGACAAACGCTTTTCATCGATCTTCCCCGCTGAAAAAGCCCCTACGCCTTCGAACACAGAGATCAAATCAATCGCTTCCCCATCGGGAGTCTTTCCCGCAGCCATCGGTCCACCCGAAACAAAAATGGTCGGGATGTTGACTCGTATCGCAGCCAGCAACATGCCAGGGACGATCTTGTCACAATTTGGGATGCAGACCATCGCGTCGAATCGGTGAGCCTCGATCATCGTCTCAACGGAGTCCGCTATCAGTTCCCGCGAAGGAAGCGAGTACTTCATCCCCATGTGCCCCATCGCGATGCCATCATCCACGCCGATGGTGTTGAATTCAAATGGAACGCCACCTGCGGCACGCACAGCATCCTTTACGAGTTTACCGAACTCCTGCAAGTGAACATGACCCGGCACAACATCAACATAAGAATTGACAATGGCAACGAACGGCTTTTCGAAATCAGCATCCTGTAACCCCGTAGCACGCAGCAACGCGCGGTGTGGTGCTTTGTCGTACCCTTTCTTGACTGTATCTGATCGCATGGCTCTTTTCCTCGAATAGATAAAATAAAAGAGCCGCCCGTGGTTAGGGCGGCTCTTCGTACTTATACGGTGAGTTATTTCTTCACTCTCACCGTTGCCATCCTAACCACAAATAGGTCCTTAATAATAAGGACCGAAATAAGGACGACAATAAGGGAGAGACTGAAGATTTGATTCATATTGGCTTTAGGTATTTCGCCCGATTATAGGCAGAAACGAAAATAAGTCAAGGGCGATTTTCTGATCTTAGACTGGATTATTGTGCCTTATCAAATGCATGCTTCAGCCAGTCAACGACTTCCGCATCAATTTGCTTTGGATCTTCGATCTGCACTCGATGCGTGACCATTGCGTTCCAGTCGCCTGCCGCCTTGAAGCGGCCTGTTGCTTTTTCTCCTTTGAGCTTGATGCCAATATCAAGCCGCCCGGAAGTTACTTGAATAATAGCGAACTTTTTGCCTTTGCGCAGAATGCTAATGTACGAATTGGTGGGAGACACAGAAACATCCGGTCCGAATTTCCTGGCCTTGGTCAGAAGCTCATCGTAAGGCTTCCGCCATTTGGATTTTTCCCCGCCGAAATGTTTTGCCACCTGCTCGTCCCTACTGGTTTTGGGCTGGGCGGCTGACTTCATCATCATGACGATTGCCATGGCATGCCCATGACCCAAACCGAAATCCTCCTTTAGCCATGCAACGATCTGCGCGGTTTTGACGCCCTCCTTGAGAAGCCCTTTCTTTTCAGCCAAAACTTTGAAGTCATCAGGGGTCTTTCCGGTTTGGGCTTTGATGTTATCGAGATAAGCTTTCAGTGTCATGGTTCCTCTTTCTGTCCGTTCTCATTGCAGATGAAAAAACGGATATTAAATTGCTGACGTGTTTTTTGTCATCTCCGCAGCGCGTTCGAGAAGCAGTTCACGCTCGCGCGCATTTCGTGTGAGGGAAGCTGCGCGTTTGAATTCCTCACAGGCCTCGTTGAAACGGCCAAGCTTAGCCAGCAGGTCGCCGCGCACGCTTGGCAAGAGATGATAAGACTTTAGTGATGGTTCGGAGATCAGCGTGTCAACAATCTCAAGTCCTGCAGTTGGACCAAACGCCATCGAGACTGCGACTGCGCGATTCAATTCCACGATGGGAGACGGGGCAAGTTGCACGAGCGCATCGTACAACGCCGAGATGCGTTCCCAGTTTGTTTCTTCCGGGGCGCGCGCCTGCGCATGACAGGCGGCGATTGCAGCTTGCAGACAATATGGGCCGAGCGCTCCGCTGATTTTATCTGCACGCAAGAGCGCCGTGAATCCACGCTGGATGAGCAGTTGATCCCAGCGTCCGCGATTTTGCTCCAGCAATGGGATCACCTCGCCGGAAGGGCCGACCCGTGCGCGCAAACGCGAGGCTTGAATTTCCATCAATGCCACGAGGCCATGTACTTCCGCTTCATCTGGCATCAGTTCAGCCAGGATGCGCCCGAGACGAAGCGCATCTTCGCATAAGGCTGGCCGCATCCAATCATCGCCGGATGTAGCCGAATAGCCTTCGTTGAAGATCAAGTAGATAACTTCGAGTACCGATGACAATCGGTCAAAACGCTCGCTTCCTGCCGGGACCTCGAACGGGACGCGCGCTTCGGACAGAGTTCGCTTTGCCCGAACGATTCTCTGCGCGATGGTCGCTTCGGAAACGAGAAAGGCCCGGGCGATTTCATCGGTCGTTAGTCCGCCGAGCAGCCGCAGGGTCAGTGCGAGGCGCGCCTCTTTTGAAAGGATCGGGTGGCAGGCGATGAAGATGAGTCGCAGGAGGTCGTCACCCATTTCTTCATCTGAATCAACATCCGGTTCTGGAACTCCCAACTCCTGTTGAAGTTCAAGCTCACGGCCAAGTTCCTGCTGTTTGCGTTGGAGACGAATATCGCGGCGAATCAAATCAATCGCATGATGTTTGGCGGTCACCATGAGCCAGGCAGCGGGCCTTTCCGGAATGCCAGATTGAGGCCATTGCTCCAACGCAGCAACGAGTGCGCCCTGGGCAAGGTCCTCCGCCGCGCCGACATCCTGAACGAGGCGTGTGAGGCTCGCGATGAGTCTGGCGGATTCAATCCGCCAGACTGCTTCGATCGTGCGATGGATATCGGGAACGGCCATGGCTGGAGATTCGAGGCCGCAATCTTAGGGGCCGAAGACCTCATAAATATCGCCCTGCCCATCACCGACAACCTGCCAGAAGCGTTTCGAAAATTCAATCGCCTCTTCCTTTGACTTTGCTTCAACCAGCGCAAAGCCAGCGACCGCCTCTTTTGCTTCAGTGAATGGTCCATCGGTGACTGTGATCTTGCCGCCAGAAGACTTGATACGCGTAGGGTGGGGTCCCAATCCGCCGGTTGCCAACACAACGCCGGCCTTGGTCATCTCCTCGATCAATTTTTCCATTGCGGCGTACATCTCAGGATTCGGAGGGGTCATTGCCATGCTTGCATCATTTTTGGTCATCATCATGAATCTCATTTTCATTTCTCCTATTGTCTAAAGTTGTTTTGTGATTTTACGGTCAAGAATTTTGTTCGTGCAAGCGGATCATTTGCCAGGCTGCGATCATCAGCCAGGCAGTGTAGGCGATAATCAAAGCCCGGTTTGGCCACCCGACCAAAACGTCAGGGCCGAACTTGCCGTTGCTATGAGCGAGTCCGATGAATATCGTGGCAAGCATCCATATGAAACTCATCCAGGTTAAAGATGTGGTCAATAGTAATGAATTTCGCGCTGATGACCAGGCTTGTTTGCGGCCCAGACTCACACTGATAACTATGGACGCAATCAGCAAACTGGGAATCCCGATCAATGCAGACAGGCCATGCAGGCTGCTCCTCCAGTCGAATTTGGCTGCCATGGTCATGCCAAGACAGGCGGTGAGTAGAAAGAACAACCCAATTTTACCGCCGACCGTTTGTATCTGTGACTTGAGCGCGAAGAACAGGGCGATGCAACTCAGAGCCTGTGAGAGGAACATCAACGTCAATGCCCAGCCATAGTTCCCAAGCGCATATTCACTCACCATGCGCCACGAGGGATCGAATTCCGGGCTGAGCACATGCAACGTGGCGAGGAAGAGCAGCGAGGCTATGCCTGCGCCAAATGACAAGCGTGCCGCCAGTGGTGTACTATCGAGCGTTGTCGTGCCATCCTTTGAAATTACCTTTTGCATACTTTCTCCTTCTTGTTTGAGATTTGAGCGAGTTCCACAATACTTGAATTTCTCGCTCTATTAATATATCGAACAAGAGGTGACAAAATCGACAAAATTATCCGGCGGTTTTGGAAATACTGCTGGATGTTCTATATCTCAAAAATTTGAAAAGAATGGTTGTTACTTTCTCTCTGAGTGATAGATAAGTGTGATGACGCCTGCCGCGCGCACCGCATCTGTTCCATACGACAGGACGATGATGACCACCAGTCCCGCGATGAAGACGCCAATACTTTTAAAAATATTCTTATTCATCTTCTCACCTTCAGCGCAAATTTACTCCA
>JAKANW010000424.1 GCA_021823555.1 Chloroflexota bacterium | reverse complement strand
GAGAATCCGCCGCCAATGGCGACTGCCATGGCATTGCTGAGCACCGGTTCGCCCTGCGGGTCAAGCGCCGAGATCATGATGACCGGCACTTCGCGCAGTTCGGGGTGTTGTTCGCGGATTTGGATCCCTTTGCATCATTGCAAGGGCGTTTAGATGAGGAGCAGCAGAAAGTTTTCCTGCACAACGCGGCCGTCTATCTCAAGAAGCTTCTCCGCCCGACCGACACGATTGCCTACATGGGTGATGGACTGTTCTTAATCTTGATCGAGGAAATTATCAATGCCAGTGCGCCGGTCAAAATTTCTGCACGTCTACAGTTGGATTTTGGCAATTATCTGTCTCAAGTGGAGCATGGCTCGGCGCTGAAGGTGCTCGTTGGGATTGTCCTGTGCGGTGCGGAATATCGCACCCCTGAGATGGTGATGGAAGATGTGTTGCTTGCTTGTCAATTGGCGAAGCAAAGCAAGGAATACGCGCTGTATGATCGCAAAATGTTGCTGGAAAGCCGGAACAAGTCATAGCCCCTTTCCAAGTTGGTAAATAAAAACTGCGCCCCATGGGGCGCAGTTTTTATTTACACGTTTGAATTACTCGCTCTTGCTTTCAGCGGGCTTGCTTTCAGCGGCGGCGGGTTTGCTTTCTTCCTTTTTGCTGTCGCGTGAGATCTGCCCGGAAGGCGACTTGTGGTCAGTGGCATAGAAGCCGGAACCCTTAAACACGATTCCCACCGGGGCAATGACTTTCTTGAGCGATTTCTTCCTGCACTCAGGGCAGGTTTTAAGAGGCGCATCATTGAATGATTGTTGGCGCTCGAAGCGGACACCGCACGACTCACAACGATATGTATAAACAGGCATGGTCTTTCTCCTTACTTTACTTGGTCAGTTCCTATTTGCCAAAATGGCATTATAGCGCGTGCATCAGGCTTCGGCAAGATTTAGACGCCGCATGTTATAATTTTCTAACACTTTTGTGGAGGCCTCAATTTATGTTGAAAATCGAGATCGTTTACTGCGCCGTGTGACATTACACCGACCGGGCCGTCGGCCTGGCAAGTGACTTGCTAAAACAGTTCGAGCCGGACCTCCAAACCGTGAGTCTGATTCCCTCGGACGGAGGCCGCTTCGAGGTCAGCGTGAACGGGGAGTTGGTCTTCTCAAAGAAAAAGCTGGGCCGCCATGCTAATCAAGGGGAAGTGGTGGGCCTGGTGCGCAAGTTGCTCGAAAAATAAATCTGGGAGCGCAGGCTGGAGTCTGCGCTCCAATTTTGGAGAATTGGAATGTCGAAAAAAGGACGTGTTTTTTCCGGCGCCCGGCCGACCGGCCGCCAACATCTTGGTAATTACCTGGGTGCGGTCAAAAATTATGTGGCACTGCAGAATGATTACGATTGCGTGTATTGCATCGTTGACCTGCACGCGTTGACCACGGTGGGAGACACCGAGAACCTGCGCCAGAACACCTACGAAATGGCGCTTGATTGGCTCGCGGCGGGCATCCGCCCTGAAGAGACGATCGTGTTCGTCCAGTCTCAGGTGCCGCAGGTGACCGAACTGCATCTTTTGCTGTCGATGGTCACGCCGCTGGGCAAGTTGACTGACCTGCCCACGTTCAAGGACAAGGTGCGACAACAACCCGATAACGTCAACTATGGGTTGGTGGGCTATCCCGTGTTGATGACTGCCGACATTGTGCTTTACAAATCGGACATCGTCCCCGTCGGTGTGGACCAGGCGCCGCACATCGAATTTGCGCGCGAGACCGTGCGCTCGTTCAATTATCGCTTCAACACCAAGGCGCTGATCGAACCGCAGATGAAGAACACAGAGGTGCCCAAGGTGCTCGGCATTGACGGCAAGGAAAAGATGAGCAAGAGCTTGAACAATCACATTGAGCTGGCGTCCACGCCCGAAGAGACGCGCCAACGCGTGATGCAGATGGTCACCGACCCGGCGCGCTTGCGCCGCAACGACCCGGGCAACCCAGACGTATGCAACGTTTTCGCGATGCACAAAATCTTCTCCTCCGCCGAAGAAGTGGCGATGATCAATCGCGATTGCCGCACTGCCGCGCTCGGTTGCGTGGATTGCAAGAAGCTCTATGCTGCGAACCTGAACAAGAGCCTCGAACCCTTCCGCGCCAAGCGCGCCGAGATTGCACAAAAGCCCGGCCAAGTCTGGGACACACTCCACGACGGCGCCAAGCGCGCCCGCGCCATTGCCGAGCAGACCATGCAAGAAGTACGCGAAGCGGTGCAATTGCCGGAGTAGGGGGCGACCCGCTTTGGCAGATATTCGACCTAATTGACCGGTAGGATCGTCCTTACAATACCATGCGCGCACTCATCCAACGCGTTACCCACGCCAGCGTTACCGTTAATAACCAGACCATTTCCGCCATCGGACATGGTCTGGTCATTTTATTGGGTGTCGGTCACGGCGATGGGGAGGAGCAGGCGCGTTGGCTGGCGGAAAAGATTGCCACGCTGCGCATTTTTGAAGATGAAACCGGCAAGATGAATCTCTCGGTGCTGGACGTGAGAGGCGAAGCCATCGTGGTTTCGCAATTCACGCTTTTCGCCGACGCCCAAAAGGGCCGCCGCCCCTCGTTTACCGACGCGGCTCTGCCCGATGTAGCCGCACCGCTCGTGGAGCGCTTCGTTTCTCTCCTGCGTGAGGCGGGCGTCCCTACCCAAACCGGAATCTTTGGCGCGGAGATGCTGGTGGAAATCCACAACGATGGGCCGGTTACCCTCTGGCTGGAAAGATGAATCACAAACCCAACCTCTTCCAACGCTTCACCCATCGCATTCTCATGCTGAAACCTGCTTCGGCATTCTTCGCCCGCGCCCTGCAGCCCCTGGATGAATTCGTCATGCGCCTGACGCGCGGAACACACACCGTCACTGAACTGGTCGGACTGCCCATCGTCAAACTGGAGACCATCGGCGCACGCTCAGGCCAGCTGCGCTCACATCCCCTGGTTGGAATGGTCAGCGGTGACAGCATCACCCTCATCGGCTCGAACTTTGGCAGCAAACACCATCCTGCCTGGGTGCATAACTTGCGCGCCCACCCTGAATGTGTTGTACACGCTAACGGCCGCACAGGGAAATACCTCGCCCGCGAAACCGAAGGCGCGGAACGCGAACGTTGCTGGCAATTGGCGTTGTCGTATTACACAGGCTATGCGGCCTACGAAAAGCGCGCCGCGCCCCGGAAAATTTCCGTGTGGATTTTGGAACCGAAAAATTACGATAGCGCGTCGCACCACACAGGTGACTTGTTCCCCCGAAGATAGATAAATCAACTCCGCAGAATCTTCCCGGCGAAGAAAGTGCGGCGCACCCTCTTCATTGGGACGAAAATCCCCCGCGCCACAGGATCGCGTCCAACTGGACGGCCATTGCCCCCGCTTCCTGCATGATTTGGGCCTGCTCCTGCTGATAGACCCCACCTCCCCCAATCATTGGAATCCCCACCCGCACCGCGTCCCGAACGATTGCCAACGACTGGGGGAATAATGCCGGGCCGTAGAGCCGCCCGCTGACCAGCGACCCATCTGCCGCGTTCAGCGTTCCGCGCGGCGCGGCGATACTAACTGCCTGCGCTCCCGCCTCGACCAGACGCGGCCCCAAATGCAAAACCTGTTCTGCCGGAAGGGACACGATCAACGGCAATTCCCCCAACGACATTTCCAACGAAGTCAAAATGATATCGTCCGTCAACAGGGGTGCGAATCCCAATTCCGCGGCCATGACATTTTCCAATTCCTCCAGTGACTCGACCATGCGTGCCGTCTCTTCGGGACGGTCAGCCATGAGATGAACGATGATCGGCAGGGGCGAGTCGGCCCAACGCCGCGCGTACTTTTTGATTGCTGCTGAGAGTCCAGGATTCGGCAGGCCCGTGTGGAGCAGGAATCCGCCGGGGTATTCGACCAGAGCCGGGGAGGCAGTTGGCAGCCGCGGGCGAAGGGAGAGCGGGTTGGTCGTGAACGCTCCAAGTTCAGGCGCGCCCATGTCAGCGATGTTGCGAAAGTCCGGCGCAAATCCCAGTGTCCCGGCCGCGTTCATGATTGGGGTGTGAAAAAACAGGTCGCGTTTCATCAGGTTGGGTTAAAATCGGAAAATTCGCCAAATTGGAGGAG
>JAKANW010000423.1 GCA_021823555.1 Chloroflexota bacterium | reverse complement strand
GAAGCGCACTACATTCACCGCGCTTTTATTTATCCATTTCTTTTACGCGATGGCCGCAAGAAGATGCCATTGGTAGTCGCGCTTCTGGCGGCGGTTTTCAACCTGGGCAATGCATACTTAAATGGCCGGTATCTATTTCACTTTTCGCACAATCGCTATGGCCCAAGCTGGCTGCTGGAACCGCGTTTTTTAGCGGGCGCGTTGCTATTCGTGATTGGCTTCGCCATCAACCGCTGGGCTGACAATACCTTGCGTGAACTGCGCCGGCCCGGCGAGACCGGGTATCGGATTCCCCAAGGCGGGTTGTATCGCTACATCTCCTGCCCCAACTATTTTGGCGAGATCGTGGAATGGATCGGCTGGGCGCTGGCTACCTGGTCGCTGCCGGGATTAGCATTTGCCGTGTGGACGATTGCCAACCTGGTTCCGCGCGCTTGGTCACATCACCAATGGTATCACGAGCAATTCCGCAATTATCCGCTCGAACGCAAGGCCTTGATCCCTGGCGTGTGGTGATAGTCTGACATCAAACGTCCCGAAGGATTAAACCTTCGGGACGCTGCGTAATACCGTTTATTTCAAATGGACTAACTCTCGCCCGGCTTCAGCACCACAACTTTCGTCTTTGTTTCCTTCTCCACGCGTTCTTTCCAAGCCTGCGCATCCTGTGCAAGCAGATCAAACGTGTTGTAGTGGATTGGGATGACCACCTTTGGCTCCAGCATTTTGACGGCCCGCAGTGCATCGTCCGGCCCCATGGTGTAGTTGTCACCAATGGGAATGGCCGCCAAGTCCAGCCCTTCCTCGCCGATCAACCTCATATCGCCAAAGAGACCAGTATCCTGTGCAAAATAAAGTTTCTTTCCATCGTTGGTAGTCAGCAAAAAGCCGCTGGGGTTGCCACCGTTCGAGCCGTCGGGCAGAGCCGACCCGTGCAGGGCCAGCGTCAATTTGAGATACCCAAAGGGATGCTTGTGCCCGCCGCCCAGATGCTGGCCGTGAGTCTTCTCCACGCCCTGAGCCGCGAACCAATCCGCAATCTCGAAGTTGCTGATCACCATCGCACCGGTGCGCTTGGCAATGGCAACTCCGTCGCCCACGTGATCGCCGTGTCCGTGGCTGACGAGGATGAAGTCCGCTTCCACCGCGTCGGGGGAGATGGGTGCGGCAGGGTTTCCCGAGAAGAAGGGATCGATGATGAGCTTGTATCCGCCAGTTTCAAGTCCGAGCGTCGCATGTCCGTACCAGGTAAATTTTGTGGTCATAGGAAGTCTCCTTTCGATGAGATGAAACAAGTATAGGCAAAATCAGGCGGCTGTCAACGCGGGTGCGGCAGGCGTGCGCCTGCATCCTTGTTATAATCCATCGCATGTACCTGATTACCGGCAGCACGGGCTTTATCGGCCGCGCGCTCGTGCGCCACCTGTTTGACCTCGGATTACCCGTCCGCACACTCATTCGACCCTCGCCGCACACGCCCAAACTGCCGCGCGGCGTGCCGCTCGAGGTGGCTGTCTCCAGTTTGGCAGACGCGCGCGGCCTGCGCGCCTCCATGAGCGGTGTGGATACCATCATCCATCTCGCCAGCGCGGAAGGACAGGGCAACCGCGGCGACCTGCTCACCACCGACATCCACGGCACGCGCAACCTGGCCGAGGCTGCCGCAGACGCCGGCGTGAAGCGCATCATTTACATCAGCCATCTGGGCGCGGACCGCATGTCGGCTTTTCCAGTGTTGAAAGCCAAAGGCATCGCCGAGGAGCACATCCGCCGTTCGGGCGTGCCGTTCACCATCCTGCGCACGTCGCTCATTTTCGGGCCGGAGGACCGCTTCACGGTCCCGCTGGCGCGGCTCTTGAGTCTTGCGCCGGGCTTGTTCCCGCTTCCAGGCGGCGGGCGCGCCGTAGTCCAGCCGTTGTGGCTGGAAGACCTGATCACCTGCATCTTGTGGGCGGTGGACAATCCCGACATGGCCAACGAAACCTACGAGATCGGCGGCAGTGAATACTTCCCGCTGCGGCAAGTGGTGGAGACGCTCATGGAAGTGACGCACCACCGCCGCATCATCACTTCGCTTTCCATGCCCAACATGCGCGCCCTGCTGATCATGCTGGATGCCATGATTCCCAATTTCCCGTTCTCCTCCTTCACGCTGGATTATTTTTCCATCAACCGCACCTGCCCGGTAGACAACCTGCCACGCATCTTTGGACTCATGCCGGCCCGCTTCGCCTACCATCTCGATTACCTGCGCCGCACGCCCTGGAACCTGAGGCTCTCGCGCTGGACGACCGTCCAAACCAAAAAGTACGCCGAAAAACTGCGCGACCATTTCCCGTCTTTGCGGCCGCGTCAATAACTGCGAATCAAAGCGCTGAAAGGGATTTTTCAACCATTTCCATCCCTTGCCCCTGTGATGAAAAGCATATGCCCAATATTCGTCTCCTTGAAACTCCTGAAGAAATGACTGCCGTGGAAGAACTCCAGCGGCAGGTCTGGCCCGGCTCCGAAACCGAGGTGGTGCCCGCGCACATGCTCATCACCGCCATCCACGGCGGCGGGCTGGCGTTGGGCGCGTTCGAGAACGACAAACTCGTCGGCTTCCTATTCGGGTTCCCCGGCATCGAATCACTGCCCGATGGTCCGCGCGCCAAACACTGCTCACACATGATGGGCATTCTCGAATCCCACCGTGACTCGGGTCTGGGTTTTGCCCTCAAGCGCGCCCAATGGCAAATGGTACGTCATCAGGGCCTCGACCACATCACCTGGACGTACGATCCACTGCTCAGTCGCAACGCCCACCTCAACATTGCCCGGCTTGGCGCAGTCTGCAACACCTACCTGCCCTCCTACTACGGCAACATGCGTGACGGGCTGAACGTGGGCCTGCCATCCGACCGTTTCCAGGTGGATTGGTGGATTCGCACCCGCCGCGTAGAACGGCGGCTCGGAAAACGTTCACGCGGGACGTTGGGCCTGGCCCAGTTCCAACAAGCGGAAACTCAATTTTTATATTCTCCCGTCACGCGTCCCGACGGCCTGCTTCAATCGCCCGAGCATTTCTCCCCACCCGATGGACGCCTGACCCTGGCCGAAATTCCATCGGATTTCCTGGCCCTCAAAGCCGCCGACTTTTCCCTGGCGCGCGACTGGCGTTTCTTCTCGCGCGAGGTATTCGAAACCCTCTTCAAAGCCGGCTACCTCGTCACCGATTTTGTCTTCGACCGCGACAGCCGCAAATCCTTCTACGTGCTCACCGACGGCGAAGCCACCATGGACAACATAACGGAATAACCGAACAAAACCAATTACCAACCCCATGCTCTCCATCCAAAACTCCTGGGCCGTCGAAGCCATGATCCACAGTTACAACCACGTCTATCATGTGGCCTACCGCTCGCGCTACGAGGATCTGGGCGGCGTTGGCGTTTCGTACTATGGCAAAGTTCCCTTCACCGACCTCAAAATGGAATTCCTGGCCTACGACCCCGACCCGGTGGTGGTGATCGCAAAAGTAAATTCCTACCCAAAAAATCCAGGCGACAAATTTCTGCTAAATGTCTTCCACAACGATCCCAACGACGCCGACATAAAACGCCAATACGAAGCCTTGAATTACGAATGCGCCGGCACGGCCATGATCATGGGCCTGCCGCTGCCGGTCAAAACCCCGCGTGGCTGGACGCATGTCCACAAGATCAGCTCGCTCGAGGAAATCGAATTTGCCAACGAGGGACTGGCGCTCGGCCACGAACGCATCCCGCCTGCCACTTTTAAAGACCCGCAAATCATCAACTTTTACGCACAGCTGGAGCACCGCGCCGTAGGTTGGGCGCAATTGGTCACAGCCTACGAGGGCATCGGGTACATCAATCATTTATACACCCTGCCGGTCTACCGCCGCCGCGGCATCGGGATGCGCCTCCTGCGCCGCGTCCACCAAGAAGCCAATCACCTTGGACTGCATCACACCGTCCTGCTGGCATCCGAAATGGGCATGAGTCTCTACCGTCGCACCGGCTACCAGCCGCTGGCTTATCTCACCGTTTTTCGTCCACGCGGAGACACGCGATGACTCTGCGTCTTGGCCTGTTGGTAGATTCGTCCACCGTCCCGGCGTGGGTCGCGCAACTGGCGATGCGTCTTT
>JAKANW010000422.1 GCA_021823555.1 Chloroflexota bacterium | reverse complement strand
CCCTTCAACGCCTCCCACTGCCAAACCCGCGCCGACCATAAACAACCCTGCCAGCACCCCCGCAAATTTCCAGCGATGAGCAGGCCGACTTAGATCGTATTCGATGTGAGGCCAGCGAAATTTCGAGCGGATCCAATTCCAGATGGACTTCATTGTTGTTCCTCATTGGCGGGATGGTTTTGTTGCGCTTCCTCTGCCGGACGTTCGGCCTGCTCTTCGACCTCCGGCGTTTCCTCCGGGACGGGGGCCACCGCCTCCGCCTCCGTCACAGGCGCTTCCTGCTGGACCTCGATGGTGACCGGCCATTTTGTGTGATGGGCTGCCGCGGCGGCCTGCTCGAGGTATTGCAGTTCCAGCGGGTGATCCTCTTCCATGTGCTGGATGGGCATGTTGCCGGTAAAGATGCTGACGTTGAACCTGCGGATGGCGACATCGTACAAATGCCAGACCACCACAGCCAGAACGGCGAGAATCGCTTCCCAGTGATGAAAAATTTTTGCCAGGGGAATGATCGTGCCGGGGAAGATCCGCGTGGCCATGATCGGGTATGCCTGGACGATGCCGGTCAGTCCGAGCGTCACGATGCAGATCATCAACACCCAATACGATACTTTTTCGGCCAGGGTGTAGCGGTCAAAGCGGAGCGGTTGTTTGGAGACGCCCAGTTTGAGCAGCAACGCCAGTTCGGAACGGGTCAGCCACATTTTCCCCGCGCGGCGATAAACGAAAACATCGTTCAGGTAATTGAAGATGTGATAGAAGAAGATGAATCCCAGAATGAACGCGAACGCATGATGGACCTGTCGCACGGCGGCAATGCCGCCAAACAGCGCCAGGACGTTCTTCCCCAGCGTGGTTTCGTAGTAGGCCTGTGTGAAGCCGGTGATGGCAAGGATGGTAAAGGTCAGCATCGCCACAAAGTGCTCGATCACTTTGGCGGTGGTGAAGCGGTTGACGTAACGGCGACCGCGATGATCGGTGCGCAGGCGCATGGCGGCGTCCACCGCTTCGCGCCAACTGATGCGATACGTATGAGTTGCCGGTCTGGCAGGGGCAGTGTGTTTGGCGGCGGGTTTCGACATTACTTTTTCCCTTGCCCGGTTTTGGCAGGCTCAACAGGCTCGCTCGCCAGGAAGCGTCTCGCCAGGTCGAAGAGGATATAGAGCACGAAGAAAACGGTCACAGCCACAACGAGCCATTGCAGGATCATGTTGGTGATGTAGAGGCCGGGCAGTTCCTGCAAAGAGGGGCTTTTGTGACTCAACCATGCCTGCGGGAAGTTCATGCCCGCATCGGGGTGGCATTCCTGGCAGGTGCGTTGCAGGTTGATCGAAGAGACCTTGGAATTGGGGTCGTCGGGCGGAAGGATGTTGTGCGCGCCGTGACAATCGTAGCAGGCGGCGTTGATCACGCTCGATGCGCCAGGTTGTTCAAGGAGGTCAGCCGAGCGGCCATGGAAGTCATCCAAATAGGATGAGAGCACGGCTGTGGAGATTGCATATGGAGCCATGCGCTCCGGATCGGAGTGACATTTGCCGCAGGTCTCATACGCGTCCAACCGCAAAGAGGTGTCGAGGATGCCGATGCTCTCGTGCGAGCCGTGGCAATCCTCACAGGTGGGAACGTCGGCGTTGCCTTCGCCGAAA
The DNA here is from genome assembly GCA_021823555.1 of Chloroflexota bacterium. Next base: position 2,521 of record JAKANW010000422.1, on the reverse strand, counting down.
AGGGCCGCGCCATGCACGCTGTTGGAGTACGCGATAAATTCCGCGTTGTGGCATTTTGAGCAGATGCGGACGGCGGTTTGACGGTCAATGTCCTGGATGTTATGAAGTCCATGACAGTCCACGCAGGCGGGCAGGAAACGGTTGCCGGTTGCCATGACGCGCGAATGTATGTTGTTATCCATGAGACCGAAGATCTCTTCGTGACAGCGGCGGCATGTATCGTTGATCGAAAGCGAGACCGCGCGGGCGTCTTCAAAGGGCAGGTTGAAAACAAGCCCATCTGTCGGAGGCGTACCGCCCGTCTTTTCCCAATGGCAGACCGCGCACGATTGCGTGGTGGATGCCTGGTGTGGATAAGTCTTCTGCGCGCCGTGGCAGAACACGCAACTGGAATGGGTGGTATCCTGATAGTGACTCTCGTCTATCGTCAAATAAACGGTTTCACCGTTTTGTGTTTTGCCGATCATGCCCGGTTGCGAATGGCATGTATAGCAATCGCCGGTAGCGTGAGGGCTGGGTTCCTCTGGGGTGGGGGCGCCCGGTTGGGCGTTGACCGGAGGCGAAGCGAGGGGGGTGGATTGATATGCCACTCCGTATCCATTGGATAGCGCCCGCGCCTCTTTCGTCGAGAGCGGCAGGTTCAACCAGGCCAGGAGCAGGGCGGCGGCGGTGAAGAGAAAGGTGAGTCTCCAGAACGAAGAAAGGCGCTTATTCATGTTACAGTGTCGCTGCGGGGGTGAGGGCGTCGCGCAGGTTGGTGCGCACATTTTCGATGACATTCAGCAGGCTTGCGAAGCCGGTCGTGTTGTATAAATTGCTGCAGATCAATTGGACACTTGTGTTCTTAAGATTGACCTCGATGACGATCAGGTCGGGTAAGACCTCGAACAAACGTTGGAGCGAACAACCCTGCTCGGCGTGTTGTTCCGAAGACTCGAGGATGATGATTTTGGGGCGCAGGGTCGCGAGCGTTTCAAACAAGTCTGGCCGGGAGGCGTCGAGCGCCTCCACTTCCATGGAATAAGAAGCCTCACGCAAGTTGGAAACAATCCCTTGCGTGAGGAGCGAATGGCCGGTGAGAACAATAACCTTGTTCATGGTGACTCGTTATGTGAAATTTTGCACAATATACCATTAAATTAACCTTAATCCAAGCCGTTTGGGTAGTTTGACTGACCATAATTGGGGTAGTTAATACATAAAGACCCTACCCGAAAGGGTAGGGTCTTTTGTTACATTCATCATGCCCGATTTGTTACTCTATTAACCCCATTTGGGTGGCGATTCTGACCGCCTCGGCGCGGTTCGCCGCCTTCAGTTTTTGCATGATATTTTTGAGGTGATATTTGACGGTATTGTCGGTCACCGAAAGGATCCCGGCAACATCCCGGTTGGGGCGGCCATCCGCCACCAGGCGCAGGACTTCAAGTTCGCGTTCGCTCAAAATATTGGATTTCATCATGTCGCTGGGCTGGCCGATGTGTTTGTAGAGCCGCATGGCAACCGAAGACGCAATGGCAGGTTCGTTGTGTCGAAGCCGTTCGAGCAGTTGGAAAAATTCGGTGGAGTGAATCTGTTTCACCAGGTAGCCATCGGCGCCGGCGTGAATGGCGTCAATGATGTCCCTGTCATCCTCCGACACGGTGAGCATGACGATCTTGATGTTCGGCTTTTCGGCTTTGATCTGTTTCAACGCAGTCATGCCGGTCATGACCGGCATGTGGATATCCATCAGGATCAGGTCGGGATCGAATTCGTCCGCAAGTTTGGTGGCTTCGATTCCGTTGCTGGCCTGCCCGACCACCTGGTGCCCGCCGGATTCGAGCAGGCTCACGATCCCATCGCGGAAGAGGGAGTGATCATCGGCTACTACAATACGCAAGTGTGTGACTCCTACGGTTCAAACCAGACCTCGAGCAGGCGCCCTTCGCGGCAGGATTCTATCCCAATTTTACCGAGGGGAAGGGGAGGATTCTGGCTCGGTTTCTGTGGAGGATCGCGCAGGCCACAGCACGGTCAACGCGATGGAGGTGAGTAAAACCGCGCTCACGGCCAGCCCGCCTTCGGGTCCAAAGAGACCGCCGGTCAGCCAGTCTGGCCCGGTCTCCATGAAGTTGAAGATCGTGCCGCCGCTGGCGTTCATCCCGCTCACTTGAAAGCCGAAGAAGTTTCCCTGCACCCAATTCCAGACGGTGTGCAGGGCGCTGATGCCCCACAGCGATCCCTCGCGCATGGCATAGAGACCGGCGAAGGCGCCGAACAATACCAGGTTGATGATGGCGATGAAGTTCAGGCCGGGGTTGAGCAGGTGCAGGGCGGCGAATAAAGCCGAGGAGACCAGCAACCCAATCCACGGTCGGGCGCGAGCGCCGATGACGGGCAGGACCCAGCCGCGCATCAGCGCTTCCTCCGCGCCGCCCTGCACGACCCAGCCGATGAGGACAAGCATCACGCCGCCGAGCGCGGCCACACCCTGGTTGGAGGGATCGCCCCGCTCGACCTCCACGCTTCCGAATAGCGC
>JAKANW010000421.1 GCA_021823555.1 Chloroflexota bacterium | reverse complement strand
CAGCCCCAAAACGCTGGCAAGGCGCATCACCTCCACCAAGTCGTTGTTCCGCTGGCTGCATCAGCATGGAGCCATCCTGGTCGACCCCGCAGAAAAGGTTTTGCAGCGCTCGGCCATCAGTCCATTGCCGCAAGTGTTGACCGACGATGAATACGAGTCGGTTTTGCTGGCCGCCGACCGTCACCGACGCGACCACAAACCAGACGCCCGTCAATATACCCTGCTATATCTTTTGCTGACCACGGGCATCAAGAAGAGCGAGTGTCTGGGAATCCACATCAACCACATCGACCTGGAAGCGCCCAGCGGACCGCAGGTCTTCATCCGCTATGCCAGCCCGGCCAACCGCTACAAGGAACGCAAACTGGCCCTGGCCGATGACTGGATCCCCGCCTACAAGGAATACCTGGCCCAATATCAAACCGTCGACCAACTCTTCCCCTGGTCGCCGCGCCGATTGGAATATTTGCTGGAAGACATCGGCGAGGAAGCGGGCCTCAACAAGAAGCACCTCTCCTTCGACATGTGCCGCTGGACGTGCGCCCTGCGCGATCATCAAGCGGGCGTTGAAGCGGATAAGATCCGCCAGAAAATGGGCATCTCCAAGATCCAATGGCGCGAAATCTACATGAAACTCCGCCAGTTGAACGATGAAATAAAATAATGAAACAGGCCAGCCTCAAACGGCTGGCCTGTCCTTTCGGCTAAGCGGGATGTTTTTCGAGCGGTCTGGCTACTGCCAGATAGAGCACACTGCGCGAACTGGATGTCAGCCGATAGGGATGCGCAGGGCGGTAGCCTGGCACCCACACCACCGTATCACCTGAACACAACAGCGGCCAACGATCCCGCGCGCGGCGCGGCATTTTCTCATTGACCAGGAAATCAGATAGTTTCTGAGTATGACCGTCCATGCCGAGCGGCTCGAAACGATCTCCCGAATGACGCATACGCAGTTCCAATGAGGCGGGAAGTGAATCCGCATCCAACCAGACCTGGAGCGGGTCCTCGTTTCGTTCGGCTTGTTCGCGCGCCAGGGCAGGGAGCCGCCAACTCTCGCACGAAAAGCGCCAGCCGCCTGAAAGCTCCACTCCGCCGGGGATGGTCACCTTGATCGGCTCGGCGCCTTCTGGTATCTGCGGCCACTTGTCGAAGGGCAGGTCGACGCCTGGCGTGGAAAGATACAGGCTGCGCCCCTCGCGGAACAGAGTCAGGCCGCCCGTCAGGTCGGTGCGGGTAGCGGTGGAATCGTTGATGAATCTGGTCGCCCGATGGAGAATGGAGTAGGTAATATCCTGCCCGGGACGCAGAACCTCAATTGCGCGGCGAACCAGGTTCCGTTGGAGTCCGAGCGAGTGAGTTGTCAGTTGGGAGATGTTGAAGATGATCAAATCTGGCGCTTCGGAGGTGACGCATCCCGACCAGGCATTATCCAGGGTTTCCCGCAACAGAGCATAATCGGCCTTGAGGGTTTGCACTGAACGCCAGATGGCCTCCCGAAATTTTGGGTTGTAAGTTTCAAGGGTGGGGATGAGCAAATTACGCAGACGGTTGCGGGTAAAGTTGAGCGAATCATTGCTGGGATCGTAATTTGGGCGCATACCGTTTGCCGCGCAAAAGACAACAGTCTCTTCGCGCCACACATCCAGCAGAGGGCGGACGATGGGAAGCTGGGCATCAAAGGCGGGCAGGATGGTGCGATGCGGCATTCCCTTCAACCCCGTCAGCCCTGCCCCACGCAGGAAGTGCATCAACACAGTTTCCACTTGATCGTCGGCAGTGTGACCGACAGCCACGGCCTGCGCGCTAACGCGACGCGCCTGCTCGAACAGGAACGTGTAGCGCATGTGACGGGCGGCTTCCTCCAAAGACATGCCATGCTCGCTGGCGTAAGCGCGTACATCGCCGCCATCGATAATGGAGGCGACCATCAACCGCGCAGCGGTTTGCTCCACAGCGGTCGCATCACTGTCGGCATCTGGCCTCAGGCGATGGTTGAAATGCGCCACCAGGATTGGATAACCCGCCTGGCGCAGGGCCTCCATCAGGCAAAGACTATCGGGTCCGCCTGAGACACCGACGATAAGCGGACGATCTTTTACAAGACCGCACTCATTCTTCAAAATGGCTTCGATATTATCCGGCACAGTTTTTATTAAACCACACTTACATTAATTTAGATTTGATACAGCTCCACCAGCACCCCGCCGGTTGACTCGGGATGTATGAAGGCGTACTTCTTTCCATCTGCTGCAATACGTGGTTCTTCGTTGATAAGGCGAATATTTTTTGCTCTCATTTGTGACATCATACCTTCGATATCATCAACCTCCAAACAAATGTGATGCATTCCCGGTCCGCGCTTGGCAAGGTACTTGGCAATACCCGAGTCATCGGTGGTTGGCATGACCAATTCCACCTCCGCGCCAGCCAGTGGGAGAAACGCCACCTGTGATTTCTCGGAGGGAATCTCGCGCAGTTCGTGCAACTCCATTCCAAGCGCATCGCGCCAGAAGGAGAGGGATTTATCCATATCGTCCACGACGACGGCAACATGATTGATGCTTTTTACAATGGACATGCAAAACCTCGGCCGCTCAACTTTTTTCCAAACTATAGCGAGACCCCAGTTTTGGCTGGGGTCTCTGAATCATCAATTTTCAACAGACATCAACCCGAAGGTTCGCCACAAACCGCGCATCATAGCGTGACCAAAATCTGGTTTCAGGAATTGATTCGGGCACGACCCCGGAATGACCTCGATCCCGTTTTGGCGGCATAACGCCACCGCCTCCTGCGAGACGCTGGTCATGTTCGCGGCCAACCCGGGCTTGGTACCCATCATGCAGTGCATCCACACGTGCTTGACGCCCAGTTCCACACATTGCCGAACGATGTCATCGGTCACTTTGGGGTTGGTGAGAATGAAGACCGCATCCGGTTTCTGGGGAATGGATTTCAAATCCGGGTAACATGGCGCGCCCTCAAAAGTCGAGATGCGCGGATTGACCGCGTATACATCGTAGCCGCTTTCCTTGAATTTCTTATACGCCAGATTGCAGCCCGTCTCGCGTTGGTCAGATACGCCCACCACTGCGATCTTCTTTTGTGCGAGGAAATTCTGGACGAGGTTATCAATTTTTGCCATACGATTCTCCTTGCTGAAAAAATGCCGGGATTCTTGGCCAGCATGGAAATTATAAACCTGTCCATGCTCCATTTCAGAGGAACAGACAGCAGAGATTAGGGATGAGAAGTTGCTCTCTATGATGGCTTGGCGTTATTCTCTGCCGCGCTTGTATCTGCCGGTTTTTCAGCCTTCGGTGGATTCGACATCAGAAACGCCGCACCAGCCCCCAAAGCAAAAGCGCCCACCGAACCCGGTGAGACAAAATCCGCTAGACCAACGAGCAGGCCAAAGAGACCGAGCAGAATCGCCATTTGCAATTGCCAATTGGACTTGTGATATACCTCCAGCGCAAAACGGACCATCGCGAAACCAAAGACTCCCAAGCCCACCGCGCTTAAGAAGTGGCCGAACAAATTGGGAATATCGCTTAACAAAATTGACATAGTTTCTCCTTTTGAAATTAGATCATAGAAACGCCCAAAGAATCCAAAACACAATCATCACCAAACCGATGGCAAACCGCACGGCAAAGGCAGACCCCCAACCGATCATATAGACCTTAGTGGATTCCAGCGCCTCCTGAAAATCGCGATGACGCACAAATTCCACGCCCAAAAGAGCAACGGGGGAGGCCAGCAGCCCCACCACAGGCGTAAAGATAAAACTAAACACAATCCCAGCAATATAACTGATAATGATTGAACTCCAGGGAATCTTATGCCCGCGCATCTTTTGGGCAATGATGATGTTATCCACCACATTGCCGGCCAGCATCAGCAGGGTGATAAAGCCGAACAGCATCCAATCCACCCAAGTCATGTTGTGACTCACGGCTTGTATGATGGCATAAGCCAACGTCGCCAGCCACATGACCACCAGCCCCGGAAAGACCGGAACAATCAACCCCAACAACCCAACCAACATGACGAAGAGCGTCAGGGTCTGGAGGACGAACTGACGGAGAGTGAGGAGGTCAATGGGCATATTGTTGAAGAATAATAGGCAATGAACAAAAGTGACAGCCACTTGCGAAGCGACTGTCA
>JAKANW010000420.1 GCA_021823555.1 Chloroflexota bacterium | reverse complement strand
GGGTGATCGGCTGAAGATCCCGGTGGTGGCGGGCGCGGTTGAATCTGACCCGGGCGCGGTGGCCTTCAATGCCGTCCAAGCCGGGGTGGCGCACAATGTAGACATCATCCTGATCGACACGGCCGGCCGTCTCCACACGCGCTTCAACTTGATGGAAGAACTCAAGAAAGTCCATCGTGTGGTGGGCAAGGCTCTGCCCGGCGCGCCGCACGAAGTCTGGCTGGTGCTCGATTCGACCACCGGACAGAACGCGTTGCAGCAGGCGCGTGCTTTCAGTGACGCGGTGAAGGTGACCGGCGTCATTCTCGCCAAATTGGATTCGTCGGCTCGGGGAGGCATGGTGTTTGCTATTCAACAAACGCTGCACCTGCCCATTTTGTTCGCGGGCCTGGGCGAGAAACCCGAAGACCTGACGCCTTTCGACCCCGACGCGTTCGTGGATGGAATATTACAGGCATAATTCATATCTCGGCCTCCAATGTCTCCAGGACGTTGGAGATGCCGAAGTCTGGAGACTTCGGCCCCGAAACGAACTTGGAGGAACCATGCAAGATTTAATTGATCGTTTAAATGCCGTCCAGGAATCCATCTCTCAACTCCTGGAGCGTCTTTGACTTCCCTGCCAAGGAATCCCAACTCGAAGAATTTGATAAACAAATAGCCGCGCCCGATTTTTGGAGCGACTCGCAATCGGCGCAGCGGATTAGCAAAGCCGCGGCTTCGGTTCGCGAGCTGGTGGATGGTTGGCACGCCTTCCAGCGCCGCGTTCACGACGCGCTCGAATTGGCGCGCATGGACGATGAAAGTCTGCGACCCGATCTTGAGCACGAAGTGGACGCCATCGAGAAGGAAGTGGAGGTGCGCGCTTTCACGGCTATGCTTTCTGGCAAGTACGATGACGATGACGCCATTTTGGCAATTCACGCCGGGGCCGGCGGTACGGACTCGCAGGATTGGGCCGCCATGCTCGAACGCATGTACCTGCGTTGGGCCGAGCAAAAAGGCTACACCACCGAAATCCTAGACCGCTCCGAGGGCGAGGAAGCCGGCCTCAAGTCGGTGACGATCGCTATTGGTGGCAAATATGCTTTTGGGTATTTGCGTTCGGAGAAGGGTGTGCATCGACTCGTGCGCCTGTCGCCGTTCGACGCGGCACATCGGCGGCACACGTCGTTTGCCCTGGTGGAAGTCCTGCCCCAGGTTGCCATGGACGACCCGGACGTCGAGATTGACCCGAGCGAATTGAAAATTGATGTCTTTCGCTCGTCCGGCGCGGGCGGTCAGAATGTTCAGAAGAACTCGACCGCCATCCGTCTGACCCACATTCCCACTGGCATCGTGGTCACCTGCCAGAATGAACGTTCCCAAACACAGAATCGTGAATTCGCCATGCGTATCTTGCGTGCCCGCCTATTGGAGATCAAGCAGGCGGAAAAGGAAGAGGAAGTGGCGGTGCTGCGCGGCGAATACACCAAAGCCGAGTGGGGCAGTCAAATTCGTTCCTATGTTTTGCATCCCTATCAAATGGTGAAAGATCATCGCACCGAATACGAGACCGGAAACACCAACGCTGTGCTGGATGGTGATCTGGATAATTTCATGGAAGCGTACCTGCGTTCGGCTTCTGTGAAGAACTGATCCGGCCTGAATGGAGAGCGTCATGTCCGCTGAAATGCAGCAAAAAATTTCCGAGTTTATTGCCGTCAAAATTTTGAAACAACCCAAACGTGTGATCCGCTCTGATGAGCCGCTGATTTCCGGCGGTTTAGTTGATTCCTTTAGCTTGGTGGACCTGGCGCTATTTGTGGAGGATAACTTCGATGTTCGAATTTCCGACTCGGAGTTGAATGCTTCCACCTTCGATTCCATCGAACAACTTATGAATCTCATCCTGGCCCGGCAGAAGAAATGACGACGTTCGTAGATGTTCTTAAAAAATTTTATGAAATCGAACCAAACCGCTCCTCGGTGACGCTGCAACACCCGGGCCAGCCGGATTACCCGATTACATATCGTGAGCTGGTCGAGCGCTCCAACGATTACGCCGCGGCGTACGCCCGCGCGGGAATCAAACCGGGCGAGGTGATCATCCTCATTCTTCAGCATGGAAAAGATTTGGTGTATTCGTTCTGGGGCGCGGTGTTGTATGGGGCGATTCCCTCGATCATGCCCTTCCTCACGGAAAAACTTACTCCGGAGCGCTACCGCGCTGACCTGAGCGCGCTGTTCAAACATGCCCACCCAACCGGGATTGTCACCTACCCTGAATTCGAAGCGGATGTCAGAATGATGGTGGATGAAAGCGGTCATGTCGTGCACGATGTATTCGTCACCAATCGCATCGCGCGTCAGGATCATGTGGATTGGGATTCTCTGCCCGGCATGAAGCGCGGCGAGAACGATATCGTTCTCTTGCAGCATTCCTCTGGCTCGACCGGACTTCAGAAGGGCGTGGCGCTTTCGCATCGCGCTGTCTTCAATCAGCTTGATGCATATGGGGATGCGATCCGCCTCACGCGTGACGACGTGATTGTTTCCTGGCTTCCGCTCTACCATGACATGGGCCTGATCGCCTGCTTCCTGATGCCCATCCTACGCGGTGTTTCAGTCGTTCAGATGTCGCCCTTCGATTGGGTACGCGCGCCCTATAAAATGTTGCAAACGATCTCCAAATATCGCGGCACGCTCACCTGGCTGCCGAACTTTGCCTACAATTTCTGCGCCCAAAAGATTCGCGACCGCGACCTGGAAGGTGTGGATCTGTCCTCGTGGCGCGCCAGCGTCAACAGTTCGGAGCCGGTCAACTACAAGAGTCATGGGATGTTTTACGAACGGTTTAAATCCTACGGCTTGCGTCTTGAAACGTTGCAAACTTCGTATGCCTTGGCGGAAAATACATTCGCAGCCACCCAGAACGACCTGGACCGGGCGCCGTTGGTAGAGAAAATCGATCGCGAGACTTTTATTACAGACAAGGTTGCGCATCCAGTCTTCGATGGCCGCTCTGCCATGGAGATGATGTCGTGTGGCAAGCCGATTTCCAACACCGCCATTCGCATCGTAGACGACCGCGGGCATGACCTGCCGGAGCGCCATGTTGGGGAGATTGTATTAAAGAGCAATTGTATGTTAACCGGTTACTACCATCGCCCCGAACTTACCAAAAAAGCATTTCTCGATGACGGCTGGTATATGACCGGCGATTATGGCTACATGGTCAACGGTGAAATTTTTGTGGCCGGCCGCAAAAAGGATTTGATCATCGTTGGCGGCAAGAACGTGTACCCGCAGGACTTGGAATCCCTTGCTTGCGAAGTCGGCGGCGTTCACGCCGGACGGACGGTTGCGTTTGGTATCTTTGACGAGTCTCAGGGCACGGAGGAAGTCGTCATCATCGCCGAGGTTGACACGCACGATGAGGCCGAACATGAGCGGATCGCCAACGAGATTCGCCAGCACGTGACTAAAAATTCGGCCATCACCTTGCGCCACGTCCGCGTGGTAGAGCCGAAGTGGGTGCTCAAAACCAGCAGTGGCAAGGTTGCCCGCACGGCCAACAAGGAAAAATTTCTGAAAGAAATGGAAGCCGTCCAATAAATATAATGGAAACCGCCCTCGATTTTCGAGGGCGGTCTTTTATCGCACAGGGTATGGGTTTTATCCACCGGTGGGGAGACGCTTTTCCAGCGTGCGGCTCAGGATGTCTTCCTGCTCTTGGGTAGAACCTTTGGCCGATTTCATTTTAACCGATTTGCCTTTGTTGCCAGCGCGTTCCATTGCCATTTGCCAGGCGATCTGCATGGCGGTCAACTCGGGTTCCTTCGGTGTCTCTTCCACCTCCACGGCTTCATCGTCGTGCTTCTTGCCGCGTTTGCCGTGACTCTTCTTCGATTCGCGGGCCGGCTTTTCCTCTTCCACAATTTCGGGGATCAGCGCCTTCATCGATAAGCGGATCTGCTTCTTCTTGCGGTTGACTTCCAACACAACCGCTTCCACTTCGTCGCCTTCCTTGACCACATCGTTAGGGGTCTTGACGAAGCCGCGGGTGAGCTCACTTACATGTACCATGCCGGGCCGCTCCGCACCAAAATCTACGAAGCCTCCGTAGGATTCCACGCGCACCACTTTACCCTTGACCACCATCTCGCGTTGGATCTCATTCCATTCCATCCCAAGC
>JAKANW010000419.1 GCA_021823555.1 Chloroflexota bacterium | reverse complement strand
CGGGATATTGGCTGGGCCTTGTTATCCACCATAAATGGGATCCCGCGATTGACGGCGGGAATGGCGGTACGCTCATCCAGCGGGATGATGGCGGCCACTTCCTGTTTCAGGTTTTCGCCGACCCGCTCCGGGGTGATCGGGATGCGTTTGTCGTAGCGGTTCATGGTAAACACGATGCGGTCCCTCGCCACGCCGAGGGTCTGCAAAATATCGAGGAACAGGCGGGCATTTTTAATTGCGGGAATGTCCTGCGTGGTGATCAGCACAATGGCATCGCTCAGGTCCACGGCCGCAATGGCGATTTCGTTCAAGTGGCCCGAAACATCCACCACCACATACGCGTACATCTGGCGCAGGTAATCCACCAACTTTGTGAACTGGTCGGCGGTAATCTTTTCGGCTTGCTCGAGGCGGGTCGGCGAGGCCAGAATCTGAATGCCGCTGGCGGCATGTTTGAGCAACACGCCTTCCACAATGTCCACTTCCAGTTCATCGGCGCGAGGCGCCAGGTCCGCGATGGTGTTCTTGCCCTGCTCATTGAAGAAGATCGCCACGTCGCCGTATTGCAACTTGCCGTCCACGATGACCGCCCGCGTGTCATCATTGTGCAGCGCAAGCGCCAGGTTGACCGCGAGGGTGGTGCATCCGGTCCCGCCCTTGGGGCTGTAGACGGTCACTACTTTTCCACGCGACAGGGGCATTCCCAACGGCATGGAAGGCGCAAGCGGAGACGACATGGAGGCGGGAAGGGCGCGCGCCGAGGAAGTCTTCATCCGCTCCACGCGCGCCATCTCCCCGGCGCGGCGCACAGCGGAGATCAGTTCGTCGCCCATCGGGGGCTTGGTAAGAAAATCGCGGGCACCGGCCAGCATGGCGCGGCGCATGTAATTCTGGTCACCCTGCACAGAGAGGATGACAACCTGGATGTAGGGCATTTTTTGACGGATCTGCTCCGTCGCAGTAATGCCATCCACATCCGGCATGTTGATATCCATCAGGATGACGTCGGGATCCAACTCGCCTGCGAGTTGGATGCCTTCATTACCAGATCGCGCCGCGCCAACCACATCCACATCGCCCTCGAATTGGAGCAATTTGCGGATGTTCTCGCGTGTTTCAGCGACATCGTCCACGACAAGAACGCGAATTTTTTCACCAGCCATAGTATCCTTGTGTCAACCCGCAGCGCGGAGGTTATTGTCCTGACGGCGTAACCGTAATCACATCATTCGGCAGGAACGGCAGGGATAAAATGTCAATGCGCGGCGTAAGTCCATACGCCAGTTTGACCGGCACCGGAATGTTGTATTGGCTCAATAGGAATTGAAGGGTGGCCGCTTCCGTCGCCTGGCGCGAGCTATCCCCGCCGCGGCGCAGTGTGAGGTTCAACGGGATATTCGCATAAATCATGTACGTGAGCGTCACCGCATCCTGCGGCGAGACGATCAACGTGACGATATCCGGGGGCTGCTGATCCACCTGCGTTGTCTGTTGCGCGGCGGCGTCTGTCGGCTGTTGGGCAAGTTGCGCTTGTTGGCGGTAATCGAAGGTGCCCAGTTTCAATACCTGCACATCCTGCAGGATCATTTGGCACACAAGGCGCGTCCGCTGAGGCTCGGAAGGAAGCACGTAGATGCCCTGCTGGAAAGCCGGTTCCACCTCCGTGCGGCCCTGATACGCCGGGTCATTTGCGCCGGTCGCAAGGCCAAGGCTGATGCCGGGCATCTTCGCCGGTTCCACACTGATTGGGGAAAGCACGATGCCAACATGGTTGGGCAGGATCGTCTGGAAGGAGGGGTCCACATCCACCATTAACATACAGGCAGTGACGTTCACATGCGCCCCGTCCTGAATCCCAAAGGCCACCGAACCCAAACGCGAGGTAGGCAGGGCAATGGCGTTCATTCCAACAGGGATAACGGAAGCCCATTGGGGGCCGCCGGTCTCGAGGCTCTCACCCGCATTGGCAACCATGGAATTGGTGATGAATACGCCCTGATCGAGAGGATACTTGGCAATTTTCGCCAAAAGCACATCTTTCTCGGCCGTGGTAAACATATCCTCGGTCACTGAGCCCTGCGGCAGGGAACGCGTCCCCAGCCGGTCTTCTGTAATAGCCTCCCCTTGTGGGATGCTTTGCGAGGCGTAATAGACCTGAACATCAACGGGGGTGGGAGTTCCGCCCAAAATACCTGGAATTACGCGCGGCAACATAACTGCCGCCAGCGCCAGCCCAATGATGAGAATCACGGCCAGCAAAATTAAAATCCTTCCTCGACGCATAGGATCTCCTCTCTCGAAATACCGCCGAACCAGGCGGCAAGTATTTTATAACATACGAATTATAACGCCAAAATTGCAATATCCTGTCTGGGAAATAAGTAAGGCGCTGTCAGGGCAGAGGGAAAAGAAAAAAAAGAAGGGCCCCGCCGAGAGGCGAGACCCTTCCAACTGAGCAAGGGAGAATTAACCCATGCTGTCGTTGATGGTCGAGAAGACGTTGCCGATGATGGGGCCAAGCATCAGCAGAACCGCAATGACAACAATGGCGACCAAAACGAGAATCAACGCGTATTCGACCAGGCCTTGACCTTTTTCCTTGGGTGCGAACAACATGTCTGCATTTCTCCTTTCTTTAGAATTTGTCCGAGCAGATGCTCGAAACTGATCACATTATACACCTGCGATACAAAAAAACAAGTCCATAACATTTCCGCACAATTACAGAAATGATAGCATTGTCTTACATTTTTGCAACTAACTCCGGGCCGGAACGGAGAACGCGATACGGGTCCCTTTACCAACCGCGCTGTCAATTTCGAACGTCCCGCCCAATAACTCCGAGCGCTCACGGATCAACTTCAACCCCAAACTTTTCCCCTCCTGCACCGCTTCGGCGTCCATGCCTTTGCCGTTATCGTCCACGTTGACACGGATCAATTCATCGCCCATGTCGAGGTGGACCTTGACCTGCGTGGCCTGGCTGTGACGCGAGGCGTTTCCAATCAACTCCTGCACGGCGCGGAAGATCATCACCTCGATGTACGGTTCCAGGCGGCGTTCCGTCCCCGTGACCGCAACATTGACATCCAGGCTGGTCTGCTCGCGGAATGCTTCCGCATATTTGCGCAGGGTGGGCGCCAGTCCGAGATCGTCCAGCATCATGGGACGTAATTCAAAGATGAAATTGCGCACCTTCTGAAAGGTTCCCAGAGCCGAGATCTTCAAATTGCCCAGTTCTTCGCGGGCCTGGGCCGGGTCCACTTCGAGCAGGCGCATGGCGATTTCTGTTTGTAGAATGAAATTGGAAAGAGCCTGCGCCGGCCCATCGTGCATTTGGCGTGAAAGACGCTGCCGCTCTGACTCCTGCGCGTTGACCAGCATCTCCACGCTAGCCATTTTTCCGCCCGCGGCGGCTGCGCCTTTTCCAGCCGGGCCTCCGGCCTGAGGCCGCATCTTTTCGAGCAGCGCCTTGTGCTTTTCGAGGTGAGTCTTGTCGTTCTGCAGTTTCTCCAACTGACCGCGCATCACCAGCAATCGCTGCTGCGCGTCCAGGGCGGAATCATAGGCCATGCGCACTTCGTCCGCGGGCAGGGCGCCGATCTGTTTTTGCACCTGTTGTAAATGCCCCGTAATGGCGGCATTGCGCTGGGTTAACTTGTTGACCTCCGCCTGACTTTGCTCGATCATCAACGTGACCTCGCGCAAGGCGCGCTGGGTCTCATCCAACTCGGTTTGATAATCCATTGCCACAGGGGCATTGGAGATGAGCGTGGAATCTGCCATCAAGCCTTCTCCTCGTGATTTGCATTCTTCAATGTCACCCAGCCGCGCTTAAGGGCATACACCACCGCCTGCGTGCGATCTTCCACCCCAAATTTTCGCAAGATGGAAGTGACATGATTCTTTACAGTCTGGTGGCTGATGCCAAGCAGAACAGCGATCTCTTTGTTGCTCATGCCTCGCACAACACAACCGAGCACCTCCATCTCGCGGTCCGAAAGAGGGTGGAACGGACTGCCCGGCTCACTATACGAGCGCCGCGAGCCTTCGGTCTGTTCATCCAGCCAGGCATCCACTTCGCGTCGAGACATGATCCGCGTGCCAATCATGTACTTGCCCGCCGCCACCTCGCGAATGCTGTTGGCGAGCGCTTGCGAGTCGATGTCTTTCGAGCAA
>JAKANW010000418.1 GCA_021823555.1 Chloroflexota bacterium | reverse complement strand
ATTACGCGGTTTCAGCATCTGACCAAAAATCCAGATTGGCAAAGTTTGCTGCTGTCCCGCGGTGAATGTTGTCACGATGACTTCATCGAACGAGAGCGAGAAGGCCAGAATCGCGCCGGCCAATAAAGCGGTGCTGATATTTGGCAGGACAATATGCCAAAAGGTCTGAAATGAATTGGCGCCCAAATCCATGGAGGCCTCGACCATGGATGGGCTTGAACGACGGAAGCGCGCCAGCACATTGTTATAGACGGTAACAACGCAAAAAGTGGCGTGGCCGATCATGATCGTCCAGAAGGAGAATGGGATCTGCATCAAAGAGATGGCCGAGCGCATGGCGATACCGGTCACGATGCCCGGCAAGGCCAGCGGCAAAATCAAAACGAACGAGATCGCATCCTTGCCAAAGAAATCAAAGCGATAAACTGCTGCAGCGGCCAGGGTTCCCAGGAGCAAAGCCGTTAATGTTGCCAGAACAGCCACCCGCAATGAAAGCATGAGCGCCTGCTGCATGGCAGGATTTGCTATCGCCAGCGGGATCCACTTCAGGGTCAAGCCGGGAGGCGGAAAAGTATATGCGGACTGTTCAGTCGTAAACGAGTATAAGAAGATCAGCCACAAGGGGATATGAAGGAATAGCAGGGCGCCTGCCGCGCCGGCCTTCAACCACGCAGAGGCGCCTTCGTCGGATGATCGGTTTTTTTGTTTAGAGCGCATCGAAAGCTCCCAGTCTGCGGGCGATCAGAAGATAAATGACCATGATCACGATCGGCCCCATAGTAAAAGCCGCGGCCAGAGGAATATTCCCCGATGTACCCTGATAAGTAAGCACCGCCTTGCCTATATAGAAACTGGAATTGCCAAACAGGGATGGGACAATAAAATCACCCAGCGTCAGCGAGAAGGTAAAGATCGAGCCTGCCACCACGCCGGGGAAGGCCAGCGGCAGGATCACATTGCGAAATGTCTGCGCTGAATTGGCCCCCAGATCGCTTGAAGCTTCGATCAATGATTTGGGGACGCGCTCCAAAGCGGTCTGGATCGGAAGGACCATATAGGGCAGCCAGATATATACAAAAACCAGAAAAACACCCGTCGACGAAACAGCCAGCGAAGGGCCGCCCACAACCGGCAGGGTCAAAAACCAGCCAAGCAAACCATCCAGATGGACAATTTCCGCCACCCAGGAAATGATGCCTTCCTTGGCCAGGATCAATTGCCACGAATATACACGCACAACATAACTGGACCACAGCGGGAGGGTCACAGCCAGATAAAGAAAGGTCTTCATGCGCGGCGAGGCAAAGCGCGCCACGAAATAGGAGAGCGGAAACGCGATCACAATGCAAGCCAGCGTCACCAGGGCAGCCATCAGCGTGGTGCGGCCAAAGATCTGCAGGTTGGTCGGTTCCAGCAATTTTGCATAGGTTTGCAGCGTGAACTGGTGAACGACCTGGCCGGTGAAGCCGTCCAGTGAAAAGAAGCTGTTCACCAGCATCGCAAATAATGCGCCCAAATACACCACCACGAACCAAAGCAGGGGCGGTATCAGGAAAAGGGCGAGAACCAGCCACGGACGCCGGTAAAAGAAAGTAGAGAGTCGGTCCAACATTCAGCCTCCCAGGTGACGTACGTGTTCTTTCTTCCACAACAATCGAACCTTCTGACCCCTGGCCTTCATAACATCCATCGAAGTGGTTTTCAGGTTCTGCTCCACCACAACGAGATCGCCGCCGCCTTCCAATTCGACCAGATAACGCGTATACAATCCGAGATAGACCACATCACGGATCCGCCCATCGACCGAGTACATATCCTCCGGCGCCATTTCACCAGCAGAACCCAAATGGATCTTTTCCGGACGAATGGAGAATATCCGGTCCGAGCCTGTGATCCGCCTGGCGACCTCGCCTGAAACAAGGTTTGACGTACCCACAAAGCCCGCCACAAACGGTGTGGACGGATGCTCGTAAATCTCAGCCGGACTACCCACCTGCTCGATCCTGCCTTCATTGAAGACAGCGATACGATCGCTCATCGTCAAGGCCTCCTCCTGATCGTGGGTTACAAAAATAAAGGTGATGCCGACACGTTTTTGGATCGCTTTAAGTTCCACCTGCATCTGCTGGCGCAATTTCAGGTCAAGGGCGCCCAGCGGCTCATCAAGCAGCAAGACCTTTGGATGATTGATCAAGGCCCGGGCGAGAGCCACGCGTTGCCGTTGTCCCCCGGAGAGCTGCGATGGCTTGCGGTGCCCAAAACCCGGCAGCCGGACGAGATCCAGCATTTCATCCACCTGCTTCCTGCGCTGTTCCCGGGGAACTCTCCTGATCATTAATCCATAAGCGATATTATCGTCAATCGTCATATGAGGGAAAAGTGCATAATCCTGAAAAACCGTATTGACAGAACGTTCATACGGAGGCAGGTTGGATACATCCCTGCCATAAAGGAAAATATTGCCCAGGGTTGGGCGATCAAACCCGGCCACCATACGCAAACAGGTCGTCTTGCCGGAGCCGGAAGGCCCAAGCATCGAAAAGAATTCCCCGTCCATGATCTCAAGCGTCACATCGTCCACGGCCTTGATATCCCCAAAGTGACGGCTGATATTTTTAAAAAGTATTGCGGACTCGCTCATCGGATACCCTCACCTCGAGTTGGGCCGCGCAAGTTCGTTCGCGCGGCCCAAATGACAGACAAATTTTATTGACCGCCGACGATGGCAGTGAACGCCTCAGTCCACTTATCGTAGGTCACGCAATTGCTCTGACCATTTCCACAATCTGCGATCGGGGTCTTCCAGAAGGCAATTTTGTCAAATGTGTCGTAGCCTTGCGCCTTGCAACCGCCAACCGAATCCAGCAAAGTACTGGCGCCATTGCAGGCCGCAGGGACGGCAGGAGCAGAACCAAAGTAAGCAGCAACATCGCCCTGTACCTTCGGGTCGATCGAATGTTCCAGCCACATGTAAGCGCAATTGGGATGCGGTGCCTTTGCAGCCATCATGGTCGTATCCGCCCAGCCCGTAGCGCCCTCAGAGGGTATGGTGCTTGCAATCGGCTGTTTGTTCCCGATCAAAAGGTTGACCTGAAGCGGCCAGGAAGGCGAAGCAACAAAGCCGCCGTTGGTAAAGTCCTGAACCTGAATGGTGTAATCACCCCAATACTTTGAAACGATCTGGCGTTGTTGTTTAAGGAGCGATACAGCCGCATCGAACTGAGGCTGGGTCAATTCATACGGATCTGTGATGCCCAATTCAGGGTTATGGGCCTTGAGGTACAAAGCTGCATCGGCAATATAGATCGGACCGGAATAAGCCTGAACACGTCCCTTGTTCGATTTGCCGTCCGGCAAGTTCATTTCTTTGAACACAACATCCCAGGAGGTCGGTGCAGTTGGAAATACAGTCGTGTTGTACATCAATACATTCGGCCCCCATTGGTAGGAAACACCGTAATGCTTGCTGTTGACTGTGTGCCACGGGGCATTCTGCAAACGGGGATCCACGTTCTTGTAGGATGGGATTTTGTTAATATCAACTTCCTGAACCGATTTTCCGTAAACGAGTCGCAGGCTGGCGTCACCGGAAGCGGTTACAAGATCGAAGCCGCCGCTATTGATCAATTGGACCATTTCATCGGACGTGGCGGCATCCTTCACCTTGACCGTGCAACCGGTTTGTTTCTCAAAACCGGTAACCCAGTCATATTTCGGGTCGTTCGCGCCGCGCTCAATATAACCCGGCCAGGCAACGATATCCACTTCGCCTTCGCCCTTTGTAGGTGCAACGGAGGCCTGCGTTGCCGTGCCGCCACAGGCTGTCAGAGCCATGCTGAACAAAACCAGCATTGCCATTAGCTTAAAAGCAAATTTTGAATGCATTCTCACTCCTTTGGAATTTGAATCGGGCCTGAAAACAAAAACGAACCAATAGCGACGGTATCACCTCCTTCATCCATGGATAATTCACGCCGATCCCTTGCTTCAGATGCAGCTTGATTACATTATAGCGAATTCAAAAAGGCCGTCAATTGCTCGTTTCCGATTCCGCACACCGGCCTTCTTTTCGAGTTCGCGCGGGTGCGCATCCCAACCCGACTTCGACTAATTGACTCAATACATGGTGCCCCCGACACGAATCTATGAAAGGCAAATCGTTACCGCGGATAAGACATCG